>JAYUEA010000253.1:0-1763 GCA_043739465.1 Propionibacteriaceae bacterium | reverse complement strand
TGGCGGGCGCGATCCTCACCCGCCTGGATCGCGGCTGATCGTTCGCCGGGTCCGTACCCTGGGTCTATGAGCAATGTCACTGCCCTGTTGGGTTCCCTGTTCGCCAAGGCCTCGCCGGGCCGGGTCGTCCTCGAGGTCGATCTGGACCGCGGGGTGCTCCGCGCCGCTCCCGAGAACCCCTTGGAGGCGTTCCGGGCGATCAACGCCCCGACGCTGGCCACCCTGACGGGAGCGCTGCGCGAGGCGGCCACCGACGATCGCGTCAGCGGGCTGGTAGTCCACATCGGCACGTGCCCGCTGTCGGCCGCCATGGTCGACGAGGTGGGCGCAGCGATCCGTACGTTCGGGGAGAACAAGCCGACCCTCGCGTACGCCGAGACGTTCGGCGAGCTGACCTCGGGGATGTTCTCGTACAGGCTGGCGACCGCCGCCGGCGCCATCTGGCTGCAGCCGTCGGGGGCCGTCACGCTGGGCGGTATCCACATCGACATGCTGCTGCTCCGCGGCGGCTTCGCGAAGCTCGGGATGGAGCCGCAGTTCGGGCAGCGCAAGGAGTACAAGACGGCTGCTGAGCAGTACGCGGCCGAGGCCATCAGCGACGCCAACCGCGAGATGAGCGGGCGCCTCGCGGAGTCGCTGGTCGAGGAGAGCCTGGCGGTGATCAGCGAGCGCCGCGGGATGAGCGTCGACGCCGTCCGCGCGCTGCTGGACCGGGGGCCGATCGGCGCGAGCGAGGCGCTGGCCCTCGGGCTGGTCGACTCCCTGGGCTACCGAGACGACGTGTACGACCACGTGCGCGGCTCATGGGGGAGCGACGCGACGTTGCAGTACGCGGCCCGCTACACCGGGTCTGTGACGACCAAGGTGATGGCCCGACTGGCGAAGCGGCCGACGATCGCGGTCGTGTCCGTACATGGCGGCATCGTCACCGGACGTCCTGGCCCGCGCTCGCCGCTCGGAGGCGCGCAGGCGGGTTCGGAGGTCGTCTGCGAGCACCTGCGGCAGGCGCGGCTGGACGATGACGTGAAGGCTGTCGTGCTGGCTGTCGACTCGCCAGGCGGCTCGTACATCGCCTCGGACACGATCCGCGCCGGGGTGCTCGCGCTGAAGAAGACGGGGAAGCCCGTCGTCGCCTCGATGGGCGACGTGGCGGCCTCCGGTGGCTACTTCGTGGCGATGGCGGCCACGGAGATCGTGGCGAACCCGTCGACGCTGACAGGCTCCATCGGCGTTCTCGCCGGCAAGATCGTCAACCAGGGCCTGTACGACAAGCTCGGCCTGGTCCGCGAGGACGTACAGACGGGCAAGCTCGCCGACATGTTCACCGGGAACCGCGCGTTCTCGCAGGAGCAGTGGGCGATCCTCAACGCGTGGCTCGACGAGGTCTACGCGGACTTTACGGTCAAGGCCGCCGCCGACCGTGGCATGGCCCTCGACGTGCTGGAGCCGCTGGCTCGTGGGCGCGTCTGGACCGGCGCCGACGCGAAGGAACGCCGCCTGGTCGACCATCTGGGAGGTCGCGAGGTCGCTGTCGAGCGTGCTGCGGCCCTCGCCGGGGTCGACCGTGACGCGGTGGCTGTACGACCCGTACCGCTGCTCGGACTGCTCGAGCGGCTCCGCCCGGCCCAGTCGTCCGAGCAGCTCGGCGGCCTGCGCACCGGCGCCCCGTCCCGCGGCGTCGCCGGACTCCTGGCCGACATCTCCAGCGCCCTCGGCGTGGAGCATTCAGGTGTGCTGACCATGCCGTACAGGCTTCGGATCAG
>JAYUEA010000252.1:0-5423 GCA_043739465.1 Propionibacteriaceae bacterium | reverse complement strand
TGGGGGTGAACGCCGCCTCCAGGTGGAAGCCGCCGGTCGAGATCTGTACGACCTCGTCGGTGTCACCGATCGCGATCAGCGCGCCCGTACGGCCGGCGAGGATGCGGTCGAGGCCCTCACGGAACGGCGTCCCAGGAGCCATCTGAGCCTGGTAACGACCCAGCCGGTCGTGGTCCACGTTGATGCCTCATCTCTATCCCCAGCGTGTGGCTCATCGTAGTGCGACCCTCCGGACGCCCCCCGCGGATCTCGTGTGGCGTCGCCCGGTCAACGGCCCTCGTCGGGTCGGCGCGGCCGCAGGTCGAGCGACGCGAGCGCCTCGAGGAGCGTGGCCACCTGGACAACTCGCATGCTCGACGGCACGTCCAGCCGCTCGCCCTTTGCCGGCACGGGCACGACCGCGGTCGTGAACCCGAGCCGCGCGGCTTCCTGCAGGCGGCGCTCCAGACCGGGCACCCTGCGCAGGTCGCCGGCGAGGCCCACCTCTCCCAGCGCGATCACCTTCGCTGGGAAGTTGCGGTCCAGTGCCGCAGACGCGACGGCCACTGCCAGCGCCAGGTCGGACGGCGGCTCGTCGACGCGTGCGCCGCCCACCGTCGACGCGTACACGTCCTTCGTGTGCAGCGCTAGCCCCGCACGACGCTGCAGCACGGCGAGCACCATCTGCACCCGTCCGGAGTCGAGCCCTGTTGTCACGCGCCGTGGCGGCACCTGCTGCGGTGACGGGGCGACCAGTGCCTGGACCTCGGCGAGAAGCGGGCGGCGGCCCTCGAGCGTGACCGTCACGCACGTGCCCGGCGTCGGCTCGTCGTGCCGGGTGGTGAACAGCCCAGATGGGTCCGTGACCTCGACGATGCCGGACTCGGCCATCTCGAAGCAGCCGACCTCGTCGGCCGGCCCGTACCTGTTCTTCGTCGCCCTCACCATGCGGAACCCGGAGTGGCGGTCACCCTCGAACGAGAGCACGACGTCGACGAGGTGCTCCAGCAGTCGCGGCCCGGCGATCGAGCCGTCCTTCGTGACGTGGCCCACGATCATCGTCGCCATGCCGCGCCTCTTGGCGACCCTCACGAGCGCGGCTGTCACCTCGCGCACCTGCGTGACACCGCCCGGGGACCCGTCGGCCTCTGCGGTGCCGATGGTCTGTATGGAGTCTACGACGAGCAGTGTCGGCGCCACCTCCTCGATGTGGCCGAGCACGGTGCCGAGGTCAGTCTCGGCGGTGAGGAACAGCTCGTCGGTGATGTTGCCGGTGCGCGTCGCCCGCAGCCTCACCTGCGAGGCCGACTCCTCGCCCGACACGTACAAGGTGCGCCGCCCGTCGCGCGACCAGCGCGCCGCCACCTCGAGCAGCAGCGTGGACTTGCCGACTCCCGGCTCACCGGCGAGCAGCGCCACGGTGCCTGGCACCAGCCCGCCGCCGAGCACCCGGTCGAGCTCGCCGACCCCGGTCAGCAGCCGGTGGGATGCCTGGTCGTCGACGTCGCCGATCCGGATGGCCCTGCTGGTCGGCGCCGTGACGCTGACCTCCTGCAGCTTCGGGGCCCCGGCCTCGACGACGCTGCCCCAGGTCTGGCACTCGCCGCACCGGCCGACCCAGCGCACGGCTGTCCAGCCGCACTCGGTGCACCGGTACGTAGCCCGCGCCTGTTTCGCCATGGGGGGACTCTCTCACGTGCCGCTGACAGTTCCTGCGCCCTCATCGAGTGTCACCGAAACCACCGAATCAGCTCGCGAAAGGGCGCTTTCGGTAGCACTCGATGAGTCCATCCCCGAAACATCATCCGAGAGCGGCAGCGACAGCGTGTACGGGGACGCCCGGCTTCGCGCGGGCGGCTCGGTTACACACTGTCGCTGCCGCTCTCGGGGTGCTGATTCTCCGCTCAGGTCATCGAGTGCTGCCAAAGCGACGCTTTCGCGAGCTGATTCGGTGAGTTTGGTAGCACTCGGTGAGGTGGCCGGCCCTTCGAGACGCACGGCGACTCCGTCGCAATGCTCCTCATGGACCCGGTTCGAGACGCAGGGGACTCCGTCGCGGTGCTCCTCAGGGAGCCGGCGACAGGAGCGGATCGGGCTCAGCTCAGATGCGTACGTCGCCCTTGTCGGTGACGAAGGTGACGGACTGGACGCCGGGGTACCCGGCGGGCGAGGAGAAGTCGAAGCCGACGCCGTCGAACTCGGCCGGGACGGGAGCTCCCAGCCAGTCCTCGACACGCTGACGGTTTCCGGCGATCTCGATGTCCTTGAGAGCCACGGTGCCCGTGAGGGCGCTCGGGCGCACGTCGGGCTCGGAGACCCAGCTGATGAAGTACGGGAGCTGCGGGTCGGCAATGAGGCCCTTGACGCCGATCTGGCGCCACTCGAGGGCGCGACCGTCGGGGAAGTGACGGAGGCCGACGACAGCCGGACGCTCCAGGCGCTCCTCGATCGGCGTGAGGTCGTCGACGGACACGACCCATCCGAGCCAGCCGCCACCCAGCGCGGAGCGGGCGCGTACAGCTTGACCGTACGGAGCCTTGTCGGCGGCGGGGTGGTCAAGCACCTCGACGATCTCCAGGTAGCGGTCGTCGGCGAGCGGGATGAGCCGCATGATGGTGCCGAACCGCGGGTGGATTCCCCCGTCCCGCGACTTCACTCCGAGCGCGTCCTCGAACCGCTTTGCCTCAGCGGCAAGGCCTGCGGGACCGACGGCGTAGACGACATGATCGACGTGCATGCGTCCATTCTGGTCATGATGACGGGTTGCTGCGAAATCGGCCCCCCGCCTTGGACAGTGGCGCCCGGCTCCGGCCTCGTGTGCTGCCCATCTCCGAGGCCGTTCCTAGGGACCTGTCACACCCGGCGGCTACTCTGAATCGGTGAGCGATTCGTCGACGATACCCAGCCCCGCCAAGGTGCTGCTGTCCACATCCTCCGTCTACCCCGAGACCACAGCCAGCGGTTTCGAGCTGGCTGCGGCGCTCGGCTACGACGGTGTGGAGCTGATGGTCGGCATCGATCCCGTGGCCGCCGACATCGACGCGATCGAGAAGCTCCGCGACTACCATGGCGTGCCCGTCCTCGCCGTACACGCCCCCTGCCTGCTCGTGACGCAGGGCACCTGGGGCAACGATCCTTGGGAGAAGCTGGCGCGCTCCGCGGAGGCGTCGCAGCGGCTCGGCGCCGACACCGTCGTGGTCCACCCGCCGTTCCGCTGGCAGGGCACGTACGCGTCGGGGTTCGAGGCCGGCATTCGCCGCCTCAACGACGACACCGGCATCCGGTTCTGCGTCGAGAACATGTACCCGTGGCGCACGCCCGTGCGGAACTTCAAGGCCTACCTCCCGAGCTGGGACCCGTCGGCGCTCGACTACGAATACCTGACGCTCGACCTCAGCCACGCGTCGACCGCGAAGGCGCAGTCGCTCGACCTGGCCCGCGACTGGGGCGACCGGCTCCGCCACGTACATCTCACCGACGGCAGCGGCTCGGCCATGGACGAGCACCTGCTCCCTGGTCAAGGCGACCAGCGTGCCGACGAGGTCCTCTCACACCTTGTCGACGCAGGCTTCGACGGTCACGTCGTGCTCGAGGTCAACACCCGCACCATCGGGTCCCGCGGCGCTCGCGAGCACGCGCTGGCCGACTCGCTCACGTTCATCCGTACACACCTCGGCCAGCTAGCGCCGGCTGCTACGAGCTAGTGGCAACGACACGCCACTAGCGGGTCCCGCCGATCACGGGTGCCACCACTCCTTGATGCCGGAGACCTCGCCGGCCGGGTTCGTCTCGTACGTCACGATCATCCGCGCCTGGTCGTTGCTCGTTGCGTATGTCTTCTCGGCCATCGGCTGAACGACGTAGTCGTCGGGCTGACCGGTCGGTCCGATGACCCTGAACGTGACGCCGGAGGCCAGCGGCACCGTATACGCCTTCGGGTTGAGGTTGCGGATCTCGTAGTCGTTCGGCGGCGGCTCGGTGAGGTCGGCGCAGTTAGGGTCCTTGCTGGGATAACCGCACATCGACACCGGGTCGATCACGACGCTCCAGCGACCGCCGACCTGCGTGAGCATGTTGAGATATCCGAACGAGTAGCCCGCCGGCAACGTGTCGTACGACGAGCTGGGCGTCGCCGACGCCTTCGAGCTCGATGACGCGGGAGCTCCGTTGGTGGGGCGAGCGGCCGAGGTGGGGGCAGCCAGCGAAGTGCGGGAGGCCGCTACGGGCGGTGCGGTGGTGGCGCAGCCGCCGAGGACGACGACGAGCGAGAAGACGAACAGGCTGGGCCGCATGGGCCGATTGTCCTCCCACCGGACGTGTTCGTGTGTCGACGCGACAAGGGGCGGCGCACATTCATCCTGATTCGCCGCGCCTCCGCGGTCGATTCGTCAACCGACCGAAACGCGGTCGCGAGATGCTTCCCCTTGACCATCACTGCCGCGCCGTGGGCGGGCAGGTGCCTCGTTGCGATCGAGGTCACCGCCAGGCGGGTGCGGGGGGGCAAGGCCCGAGAGCTGACTCAACTGCTCGTGGTCGCCGACAGCGACTCGTGGGCGCGGAGAACGCCGTTGCTGTGGACACCTGGGAGAAGACGATTCCCACGGGTGATGCAGCCGAGGTCGTCGCTCCCGACTGCGCCGAGCGCTGGATTGTGCAGCTGCGGCGTCGCGAGACGCCCGGCTCGATCTCGTACTAGACCTCCGGCTTCGTCACCCTCCCGGTTCGTCCTACAGCGGCTTCTCGTAGATCGACACCAGACCGGTGTTGTCGTTCGACGGCGGCGTGCGCTGCCAGTCGGACCAACGTTCGCGCAGCCGCATCCCGGCCATGCGCGCCATCAGGTCCATCTCGCCGAACCAGACCATGCGGTGGTGGGAGTCGGTCTGACGCCCCTCCGCCGGCCAGTAGTGGTGCGACGTGAGGCGCTGGGCCACGAGGTCGTACGTGTCGAACCCCAGGTGCTTGCCGTTGACCTCGAACGGCACCGCGGCGGCGCCCTGCGGGAACCTGCGTAGCTCCGGCTCGCCGATCTCTACGACGAACCTGCCGCCGGGCGCGAGGTGCCGGGCGGCGTTCGCGAAGCAGGAGACTTGCTCGTCCTGTAGGAGGAGGTTCGAGAGGGTGTTGAAGACCAGGTAGACCAGGTTGTACGAGCCGGGGACCCGCGTCGTCGCCATGTCGCCGATGGTCACCTGTACGGCGTCGGCGCCCGGCTTGGCGCACAGCTCCGCGACCATGTCCTCGGAGACCTCGATCCCCGTGACAGGAACCCCTCGAGCCGCCAGCAGCAGGCCGACCCGCCCTGTACCGATGGCGAACTCGAGCGCCGGTCCGCGAGCTGCGAGCTCCTCGAGCACGTCGAGCATCGGGGCCAGAGTCTCCGGCGTCGAGATCTCCGCACAGTCAGCGTCGTAGTTCGCCGCCACCTCACCCGTGAACACGTT
>JAYUEA010000251.1:0-5430 GCA_043739465.1 Propionibacteriaceae bacterium | reverse complement strand
GCCCTCCACCCGGATCTGACGGATGCGGCCCGAGACCACGGAGGTCATCGTGCGGAGCTCGGAGACGGTGTCGGTGAACTCGGCGTCCCGAGCGATATGGGTCATGATGCCGAGGCGGGCGTGCCCGTCCTCGTCGGTCGTCTGGCGCACGGCGAGGATCGACACCAGGTGCTTGGCGAAGACCGAGGCCACCTTGGCGAGCACACCGGGCTCGTCGCGCACCTGCATCGTCACGTAGTACGAGGTCATCGCGTCCTCGATCGACGCGATCCCCCGGCGGCGGTAGGTCGACATCGCCGGACCGTGGGTGCCCTTGACCCGGTTCCTGGCGACGGTGACGAGGTCACCCATGACCGCTGACGCGGTGGGCGAGCCGCCCGCACCGGGGCCGAGGAACATGAGCTGGCCTGCGTTGCGGGACTCGACGAAGATCGCGTTGAAGGCGCCGCGGACCGAGGCCAGCGGGTGCGTCTCGGGCACCATCGCCGGGTGCACCCGAACGGAGACCAGCTCCTCCTGCTCACCCGACACGGTCGCGACGGCGAGCAGCTTGATCACGTAGCCGTGGGCACGCGCGGCATCGATGTCCTCCGTGGTGATGGTGGTGATGCCCTCGCGGTGGACGTCCGAGCCTGCGACCTCCGTGTGGAACGCGAGGCTGGCGAGGATCGACGCCTTCGCGGCCGCGTCGTACCCCTCGACGTCGGCGGTCGGGTCGGACTCCGCGTAACCCAGCTCCTGCGCCTCGGCCAGGGCCTGCGAGAACGAGACGCGGTCGGTGGTCATCTTGTCGAGGATGAAGTTGGTGGTGCCGTTGACGATGCCCATCACAGTCGTGATCTCGTCGCCGACCAGCGACTCGCGCAGAGGTCGGATGATCGGGATCGCACCGGCTACGGCGGCCTCGAAGTAAAGGTCGACCCCGGCCTTCTCGGCAGCGGCGTACAGCTCCTGGCCGTGAGCGGCGAGCAGCGCCTTGTTGGCGGTGACGACAGACACGCCGGAGTCGAAGGCGGCCAGCAGCAGGGTGCGGGCAGGCTCGATGCCGCCGATGAGTTCGATGACCACATCCACGCCGGACCGTACGAGCTTCTCGCTGTCACCGGTGAACAGGACGGGGTCGATCCCGGGTCGCTCTGCATCGGGGTGGCGTACGCCGATCCCCATCAGCTCGACGGGCGCACCGGTCCTCGCGGCGAGGTCGTCGGGCGTCGACAGCAACAGCCGCGCCACCTGGTAACCGACGTTGCCGCAGCCGAGCAGGGCAACCTTGATGGGCTTGTCGCCATTCACCGCATTCACGGGCTCCATCTTTGCCTAACCGGCGCTGGTCCCCGTGCCGTTTCCATCGCCCGCGCCCGTGTCGAGCGCCAGCAGGTCGTCGAGCGTCTCTCGCCGCAGCAGCGTCGTGACGACGCCGTCGGCCACCGACACCACCGGGGGCTTCGTCGCGTGGTTGTAGTTGGAGGCCATGGAGCGGCTGTACGCGCCCGACGCGGGCACGGCGAGGAGGTCACCGGGCCGGATGTCGGCGGGGAGGAAGACGTCGCGCACGAGGATGTCGCCGCCCTCGCAGTGCTTGCCGACCACGCGACAGAGCATGGGCTGCGCACTCGATGCGCGGTTCGCCAGGACGGCCGAGTACTCGGCCGCGTACAAGGCGGGTCGGATGTTGTCGCTCATGCCGCCGTCCACGGAGATGTACGTCCTCTGGTGACCGCCCTCGAGATCGACGAGCTTGACGGTCCCCACGGTGTAGATCGCCATCGCCGACGGACCACTGATCGCGCGGCCGGGCTCGATTGAGTAACGAGGCTCCGTGAGCCCGTACGCCCGACGCTCGTGCTCCACGATCTCTCGCAGGCTGGCAGAGAGCTCGTCGGGGGTCGAGGGCGTGTCGTCCGCGGTGTAGGCGATGCCGAAGCCACCGCCGAGGTCCAGCTCCGGCAGGTCTATCCCGGTGGCCTGCAGGAACTGAGCGATGAGGCGCATGGTGCGGCGCGCCGCCACTTCGAAGGCCCCCGTGTCGAAGATCTGACTGCCGATGTGGGAATGGACGCCAAGCAGCTGGATGCGTGGGCTGGACTGGCACCGCACAAGGGCCATGAGCGCCTGGCCGCCCTGGATGGAGAAACCGAACTTCTGGTCCTCATGGGCGGTCGCGATGTATTCGTGGGTGTGGGCCTCGATGCCCGTCGTGACCCGTACGAGCACCCTCGCCGTCACGTCGAACTCGGCCGCCAGCTGTTCGATGCGCGTGATCTCGTCGAGCGAGTCGACGATGATCCGACCCACCCCCGACTCGAGTCCGAGGCGCAGCTCCTCGACAGTCTTGTTGTTGCCGTGCATCCCGATCTTCGCGGGATTCATCCCCCCGCGGAGCGCCACGACCAGTTCGTTGCCGCTGCACACGTCGAGACCGAGACCCTCCTGTGCGATCCACGACGCAATAGCTGTGGACAGGAACGACTTGCCGGCGTAGAAGACGTCCCACCCGGTGAAAGCCGTGAGAAAGTCGCGGGCACGGGCTCGGAAGTCCGCCTCGTCGAACGCATAGACCGGTGTCCCGACCTGCGCGACGAGGTCGTCGACGCCGAGGCCCGCGATCGACAGCACGCCGTCGTCACCGCGGACGACGTTCGTCGACCACAGCCGCGAGTCGAGGACGTTGATGTCCTCGGGCCGATTCAGCCACTGCGGCTTGATCGTCATCGCATCAGCGTGGAGGGATCCAGCGACGTGCATGTGGGTCATGAGCGCCAACTGTGCCACCGCGATGCTCGCTCGCGCGACGTGGATACGACTGTGGACGTCCTAGTGTCGCGTGGCCCGTGGCCAGTGGCCGTCGTCACACCACTAGCTAGGCGGTCAGAGCGTCCACTCGTACAGTCGTGGCGCCCCACAGCCGTACGTCCCGTGGCGACGCGGCGACCACCCCGTCGACGGTCACGACGACGCTCCCGCAGACGGCGCCAAGGCAGGTGGACGTGAGCCGTACTCCCCACACGTCGAAGAGCTGTCCGAGCGTGACGTCGCGGCCACCGGGGCCCTCCAGCCACACCGTCCCTGTGGTGTCGTGGGTGTGGCACGGGGCCTGGATGGCCCGGAGGCGATCGATGCCGAGGTATGCGGGCACCTCGACCTGGTGACGCAGCACGAAGACCTCGAGCGTGAGCACGTGCGGGTCCTCGGACGCGTCCAGCGGCAACCGGACGAGACCCGCGTTGTCGATGTACGAGATGGCGTCGCGCGGCGCCGGCCAGGGCGGCTCGGTGTCCCGGATCACCGCCGGGTCCGGCGCGGCGGGCTTGACGCAGGAGGCCAGCGGGATCGCCACCGCGGCCATGAGTACCCCGCGCCGCCGCCACTCCATGCGCCGCAGCCTAGTGGCGAGCGTGCCCCCGTCACGGTCGACACCGAGCCGCCGCACGTCGTCGAGCGAGCCGGGCGCTGACCGCCCTGGCGCACCAGGCCGGGATCTTTGCTAGCCTTCGATGCGGCGCCGAGCCATGTTCGGCCCCCGTAGCTCAGGGGATAGAGCACCGCCCTCCGGAGGCGGTGGCGCAGGTTCGAATCCTGCCGGGGGCGCTGTGGATCCCTAGGGACGGGGTGTCGGGGGCGCCCGCACCCCCTCCCCCGACCCGAGGAGCCGCGTGACCGACGCCGAAGGTCCCGAGACCGCCCCCCCTCGCCACTCTCGACCCGCTCTGACATGGCGCTGGCTCGCACTGATCTGGCTCGTCGCCCGCGGCATCGTCTTCGGGGTCTGGTTCTACTTCAAGCTCTCGACCCAGCACGACGTTCTCTACTACTGGCACCGGACCCACCTGCTGTGGACGGGCACGCCCTTGGCGGACACCCTCGTCGAGTACCCGACGCCGGTGGTCTGGTTCTTGTCGATCCCGTACTGGCTGGCCGGGCAGTCGCGCCCAGGGTTCGTCGTGGTGTTCATCGTGCTCATGCTCTTGCTGGACGTGCTCTTCGCCGTCGCGCTGTGGCGGGCCGGGGGCACGCACCGCACCTTCGCCGTCCTGTTCTGGATCGTCTTCACGTTCGTCATGGGACCCACCACGTACATGCGGTTCGACCTCGTCCCCGCCGTCCTCGGCGGCCTCGCCGTGATCGCCCTGTACTCGAACCGCCGCGCGATCGCTGGCGGGCTGGTCGGCCTCGGCGCCGCGCTCAAGCTCTGGCCCGCGCTGCTGTGGCCCGCCACCCTCGGCGGCTCGTGGCGGAGCCGACTGCGGTCCCTCCTCGGCGCGGTGGTCGTCGGCGGAGGTCTGGCGGCCGCCTCACTGGTGGCCGGCGGCTGGCACCGGCTGATCTCCCCGCTGGAGTGGCAGGGCGCCCGCGGCCTGCAGATCGAGTCCCTCTGGGCGACTCCCATGATGCTGATCCGCGGCTTCGCCCCCTCGCGATATGCGGTGGAGGTGTCGCAGTGGCAGGCGTTCGAGATCACCGGGGCCGGGGTCGGCGCCATGCTCACGGCTTCCAACGTGGCGATGGTCGTGGGCTATCTGGGCATCGCGTGGTGGTACGTCATGTGGCTGCGGCGCAGCGACCGGACGATCGTCGACGCGGCCCTGCTGATGGTGCTTGTCATCGCGGTGACCATCGTCACCAACAAGACGTTCAGCCCCCAGTACATGATGTGGCTGGGCGGGCCGCTGGCCGCTCTGCTGGTCGCCGCCGGACGCGCCCCGCGTGAGCAGCAGGCGCCGACCTGGCGGAACCTCCGCGCACTCACGTTCTGGGTGCTCGGCCTCACGCTGGCCACGCAGCTCGTCTACCCCGTCCTGTACGAGCCGCTGGTGCACGGAGGGCCGCTGATGCTCCTCGCGACGATCGTGCTCGTGCTGCGCAACCTCGGCATGGTCGTGTTCGTCGTCTGGCTCGCCCTCCTCGTCCGACGCACCCTGCGCCGCGGCCAGGGCACCCGCGCCGATCGCCGCAGGGCTGAGCGGACGGGCTCCCGATGAGGTGGCTTCGGACGGAGCTGGACCGCCTGCTGTCCAGCGGGTGGATGTACGCCGTGCTGTGGGCGATCAGCCGAGCGTTCCTCGGCTACACGTGGGCGACGAAGGCTCAGTACATCGGCGGCGACGTCCACTACTACCTCAGCCAGGTCACCAACACGACGTCGTGGTCGAGCTCACTGGTCGAGTACCCCACACCGGTGGCCTGGGCCATGCATGTGCTGCTCGCCGTCACCGGCGGTGACCCCGGCGCCTTCGTCTGGGCGTTCGCCACGTCGATGCTCGTGCTCGACGCCGCCATGGGGGTCCTCGTCTGGCGGCTCAGCAGCCGCAGCTGGCGCAGCACCGCCACGATGACCTGGATCCTGTTCGTCACCCTGCTCGGCCCGCTCGCGTACTTCCGCTTCGACATGGCCCCGGCCGTGCTCGCAGGAGCTGGCGCGCTGCTCGCGCG
>JAYUEA010000250.1:0-1766 GCA_043739465.1 Propionibacteriaceae bacterium | reverse complement strand
GTGGGGCCGTGAGGTAGTCGGCGACGTCGATGCCGATGCCGCCCGCGCCCATGATCGCGACCCGCGGCCCCACCTGCACGTGGTCGCGTAGCACCTGCTGGTACGTGACGACGCAGGGGTGGTCGATGCCAGGCACGTCGGGCAGTCGCGGGGTGACACCCGTAGCAAGCACGACGTGGTCGAAGGCCGACAGGTCCTCGAGACAGGCCCGCACTCCCGTCCGTACCTCCACGCCCAGCTCGGCCAGCTCGACGGCGAAGTAGCGCAGCGTCTCGCCGTACTCCTGTTTGCCGGGGATCTGGCGAGCCAACGTGAACTGCCCGCCGATCCCGGCCTCGGCCTCGAACAACGTCACGACGTGGCCGCGACGGGAGGCGGTCGTGGCGGCCGCGAGCCCTGCAGGGCCTGAGCCGACGACGGCGACCGTACGAGGGGTGGAGACGGGCGAGATCGTCAGTACGGTCTCGTGGCACGCCCGCGGGTTGACCAGGCATGAGCCGACCAGCCCGGCGAACGCCCGGTCGAGGCAGCCCTGGTTGCAGGCGATGCACGTGTTGATGCGGTCGGCCCGGCCGGCGGCGGCCTTGGCCAGGAGCTGCGGGTCGGCGAGGAACGGCCTGGCCATCGAGACGAGGTCTGCCTGGCCCGCGGCGAGGATCTCCTCTGCGGCGTCGGGGGTGTTGATGCGGTTGGCCGCCATGAGCGGGATCGACACACAGTCGCGGATGGCGGCGGTCACCCCTGCGAAAGCAGCCCGCGGGACAGTCGTGGCGATCGTCGGGACGCGAGACTCGTGCCACCCGATGCCGGTGCTGATGATCGTCGCTCCGGCATCCTCGACCGCGCGGGCCAGGAGCCGTACCTCGTCCTGGGTCTGCCCGCCTTCGACCAGGTCAAGCATCGAGAGCCGGTAGATGACCACGAACTCGGGGCCGACGCGCTCGCGCACAGCCCGTACGACCTCGACGGGCATCCGCATCCGGTGGGAGTACGAGCCGCCCCAGTCGTCGGTGCGCCGGTTCGTACGTGTCACGAGGAACTGGTTGAGCAGGTAGCCCTCCGACGCCATGATCTCGACGCCGTCGTAGCCGGCGTCGCGGGCCAGCGCGGCGCAGCGGGCGAAGTCGTCGATGGTCGCGCGCACCTCGTCGCCGCTCAGCGCCCGCGGCGTGAACTCCGATATCGGCGCCTGCAGCGGGCTCGGGGCGACGGCGTCCGGGTGGAGCGCGTACCGGCCGGCATGCAGGATCTGAAGGCAGATCAGGCCGCCAGCGGCATGGACGGCGTCGGTGACGAGGCGGTGCGGCTCGGCCTCGGCGGGTGTCGTGAGGGTGGCGCCCGCGGGCGACAGCCGGCCTTCGGCGTTGGGCGCGATGCCGCCGGTCACGATGAGGCCCACACCCGCAACGGCGCGCTCGGCGTAGAAGGCAGCGAGCCGTACGAAGCCGTCCGGCGCCTCTTCCAGTCCCGTGTGCATCGACCCCATGACCACGCGGTTCGTGAGCGTGACGAACCCGAGGTCGAGCGGCTCGAACACGTGCGGGTAGGGCGTCATCGCGTCATCGTACGGGTCGTGGCCAGGGACCACCGTTGGATGTCGGCTGCTCTGATGCTGCCCGGCGTGGCAGAGTGACCCCCATGACTGACGAGACGACCGAGCCCGAGGCGCTGGACCCCAAGGAGGTCATGCGGCGCGCGCTGGAGGCCAAGCAGGGCAAGCAGGCCATGGGCGAGCAGCACGGACAGGGCAGCAAGGTCGCAGGCGG
>JAYUEA010000249.1:0-5432 GCA_043739465.1 Propionibacteriaceae bacterium | reverse complement strand
GCGCCGTCCAGCTCGGGCGCGTGCTCTGAGAAGATGCGGTCCACGAGTCGTCGTCGCCGAGGAGAAGACCATGATCATCGCTGTCGAGTACGCGTTCGTCGCCGAGGCGACGCAGCGGCGCCTGGCCGCGCGACCGGCGCACCGGGAGTGGCTCACGGCGCTCAAGGCCGACGGCCGACTCGTACAGGCGGGTCCGTTCGCCGACGGTACGAGCGCGCTGCTGGTCGTCGACGTCGCCGACGAGGCAGAGCTCGACGCACTTCTCGCGGCCGACCCGTATCCGAAGGACGCCTTCGTCGTGGCGTCGCGTCGCGAATGGACGCCGCTGTTCGACGTCGGGCGCTGATCCGGGGACTGGATAGCTCCTGCGGCGACGGCGTTCGCCGCTAGCCTGTCCTGGCGCCCGAAGACCGCGCGCCCACGACACCAAAGGATTCCCGATGACGCAGCCCGAGACACTCGCCATCCACGCCGGCCAGTCGATCGACCCGACGACGCACGCTCTTGCCGTCCCGATCTACCAGACCGTCGCGTACGGCTTCGACGATGCCGAGCACGCCGCCGACCTGTTCGCGCTGAAGACCCCCGGCAACATCTACACACGCCTCATGAACCCGACGACCTCCGTGCTCGAGGAGCGCGTGGCGGCCCTCGAGGGTGGCATCGGCGCCCTCGCGACGTCGTCCGGCGCGGCCGCGATCACGTACGCGGTCCTCAACCTCGCCCGCACCGGAGACAACATCGTCTCCGTCTCCACCCTGTACGGCGGCACGTACGCGCTGTTCGCCAACACCCTCGCGCAGTTCGGCATCGAGGCCCGCTTCATCGCCCCCGACGACCCGGCAGGTCTCGACGCCGTCGTCGACGCGAACACCAGGCTCGTCTTCTGCGAGTCCATCGGCAACCCGGCGCTCAACATCATCGACCTCGACGCCTGGTCGGCGAAGGCGCACGAGCTCGGCCTGCCCCTGATCGTCGACAACACGGTCGCGACGCCGATCCTGTGCCTCCCGTTCGAGCACGGCGCCGACATCATCGTCCACTCGACCACCAAGTACATGGGTGGCCACGGCACCGCCCTCGGCGGCATCCTCGTCGACTCCGGGAAGTTCGACTGGGCTGCTCACGCCGACCGGTTCCCGGTCATCACGGCGCCGGACCCGGCCTACCACGGGGTCGTCTGGACCGAGGCTGCCGGCGCGGCCGCGTACATCGTCCGTGCCCGCACCGTCCTCATCCGCAACACCGGGGCGACGCCCGCCCCGATGAACTCGTTCCTCACCCTCCAGGGCATCGAGACCCTGGCGCTGCGCATGGACCGTCACTCGACCAACGCGCTCACGATCGCCCAGCACCTCGAGTCCCACCCCTCGGTGGCCTGGGTTAAGTACCCGGGCCTGGAGTCCAGCCCCGAGAAGGCGATCGGCGACCGCGTGCTCACCGGCAAGGGGTCGTCCGGCCTCGTGTCCTTCGGCCTCAAGGCCGGCCGCAGCGCGGGCGAGGCCTTCATCGGCGCCCTGGAGCTGTTCAGCCACGTGGCGAACATCGGCGACGTCCGCTCGCTCGCGATCCACAACGCCTCGACCACGCACTCTCAGCTCAACGAGGCCGAGCTCGCCGCGGCGGGTGTGCCTGCGGAGATGGTGCGGCTGTCGGTCGGCATCGAGCACGTCGACGACCTCATCGCCGACATCGACCAGGCACTGGCGAAGGCGGGTGCCTGAACCCAGGTGACAAGCTCCGATCCAGTCGGGGTCGTTGAGACCCAGACCGTCAGGCTGTTCGACGAGGACGCCCCCCTGCACCTCGTGCGTGGGGGGACCTTGTCGCAGGTCTCCGTGGCGTACGAGACGTACGGGACGCTGAACGTCGCCCGTGACAACGCGGTCTTCCTCTGCCACGCCCTGACCGGCGACGCCCACGCCGCCGGCTACCACGAGTCGGCCACGCGGCCCGGCTGGTGGGACAACATGATCGGGCCGGGTCGTCCCCTCGACACCGACCGTCTGTACGTGATCTGCGCCAACCTGCTCGGCGGCTGCCAGGGCACGACGGGCCCTTCGAGCATCGACCCGGCGACCGGCCACGCGTACGGGCTCGACTTCCCGCTGCTCGACATGGGCGACTTCGTCACGGTCCATCGGGCCCTGATCAGCCACCTCGGCATCGAGCGGCTGCTTGTGGCGTTCGGCGGGTCGCTGGGCGGCATGCAGGTGCTCGAGTGGGCATTGGTCCACCCCGAGGACCTGCGCCACGCGGTCGTGATCGCCGCCTCGTCACGGCTGTCCGCGCAGAACATCGCGTTCAACGCGGTGGCGCGTGAGGCCATCACGCGCGATCCCGGCTTCCACGAGGGTCAGTATGAGGCCGAAGGCACCATCCCCGACCACGGGCTCTCGATCGCGCGCATGATGGCGCACATCACGTACCTGTCGGAGGAGTCGATGGCCGACAAGTTCGGCCGGACGCCTCAGGAGGCGGAGCTGGCTCCCGGGTTCGGCGCCGACTTCGCCGTCGAGAGCTACCTGCGGCACCAGGGCGAGATGTTCCTCGAGAGGTTCGACGCGCTCAGCTACCTGTACCTGACCCGGGTCATGGACTACTACGACCCGTTCGAGAGGACCGGTGCCACCGACGCGGCCGCTGCGGCGGACGTACGGTTCCTGGTCGCGAGCTTCACGTCCGACTGGCGGTTCTCGTCGACGCACTCCCGGCGCATCGTCCGTCACCTCGAGCAGGCAGGCATCCCCGTGACCTACCGCGACATCGAGACCGCCGGCGGTCACGACTCGTTCCTGCTGGAGATCGAGCCCTACCACGAGACCGTACGGGCCTACATCGACCGCGCGCTGGAGGTGCTGCCATGACGTTGCGATCGGACCTCGCGCTCGTCGCGGATCTCATCGAGCCCGGCTCCCGTGTGCTGGACCTCGGCTGCAGCACCGGCTCCCTGCTGCGTCAGCTCGCTGACACGAAGGGCTGCGCCGGGACGGGCGTCGAGATCGACGGTGACGCGGTCGTCGCCGCCATCCGGTCAGGGGTGCCCGTGATCGAGCTCGACATGGACCACGAGCTCACGGAGTTCGCCGACGACTCGTACGACGTCGTGGTGCTGTCGCGCACCCTGCAGACGCTGCACCGTCCGTTCGAGGTGCTTCACGAGATGATCCGGATCGCCCCACGCATCATCATCTCGATGCCGAACTTCGGCTACTGGCGCAACAGGCTTCGGCTGGCGCGGGGGCGCATGCCCATGTCCAAGGACATCCCGTACGACTGGTACGACACGCCCAACCTGCACCACGCCACGCTCGTCGACCTCGAGGACCTGTTCGACGCCGTCGGTCTCACCGTGCTGCAGCGCGTCCCGCTGACGACGGACGGCCACCCCCTGCGGCTTCCGGAAGCGCTGGCTGGATTGGCCGCAGGGTCGGCCGTCTACGTGCTCGGCGCGGCGTAGTCAAGCTGGCTCAGAGCAGGCCCTTCGAGGTCAGCCAGGCCTTGGCGATGTCCGCCGACTTCTTCTGCTCGGTCACGCTCTGCGCATTCAACGTGCGCAGGTCGTCGGCCGACAGCGCGGCGCTCACCTTGTTGATCAGGTCCGCCGCCGCGGTGTCGACCTTGCTGGAGACCACAGGGACGACGTTCTGCGGGAGGATCAGGTTCTTCGGGTCCTCGAGGACGACGAAGTTGTTCGTCGAGATGGCGGGGCTCGCCGAGTAGAGGTCCGCGAAGTCGGCCTTGCCGTCGGTCAGCGCCTTCACCGTGAGGGGGCCGCCGCCATCCTCGACCGGTACGACGGTGACGGTCGCGCCGTAGGCCGACTTGAGACCCGTGGGACCGTACGGGCGCGTGGCGAACTCGGAGTTCGCCGCGATGGTGAGCGTCTTGGTCACCTTGCTGAGGTCGGCCAGCGACGTGACGCCGTACTGGTCCGAGAAGGCCTTGGTCGTCGTGTACGTGTCCTGGTCCGTCGCGGCCGCGGCGTTGAGCACGCGCAGCCCGGAGGGGAGAACCTTGGTCAGCGCGGCCTGGATCGAGGCGGTGTCCGTCACGGTGGCGGTCTTGTCGAGGTACTGGAGGAAGTTGCCGTTGTACTCCGGGAACACGTCGATCTTGCCGCCGGTGATCTCCGGCACGTAGACCTCACGCTGGCCGATCTGGTACTGCCGGGTGACCTTCAGCCCTGCCTTCTCGAGGACCTGGGCGTACAGCTCGGCGATGATCTCGTTCGAGTAGTACTGCTGGGAGCCGATGACGAGCGGGCCCGCGGCCGCGCCGCCACTGCTCGCGGACGTCGTGGTGCTCAGAGGGTTGTTCGTCGAGCACGCGGCGAGGGCGGTGAGCCCTGCCAGTGCGACGAAATGGCGGCGGGTGACAGTCATCGTGGACCTTCTTCCAGACAGCAATGAGCCAGCGGGGTCATCCCGGCCAACCGAGGCGGGTTGGCACCTATTCCTTACCCAGGAGCTTTCTTCGTCACCGTGTGCGCATCGCGTCGGCCAGTCGTGTGGCCGCAGAACCGAGCGCCAGGTGGTGGGTCAGCGTCTCGAACGCCACCGCGTCCTGGACCTCGCGGGGGAGGGTGAGGTCGCCGGGCAGGAGGAGGTCGGTACGGACGGCGACCACCTGCCGGGCGCGTCCGATGTAGTCGACGGCCGCAGCGAGCTTCGCGGCGACGCCGGGGGAGAGGTCCGGTGAGGCCACAACGCCTTCCAGATCCCCGTGCTGGGCGAGAAGCTGCGCGGCGGTCTTCTCGCCGATGCCCGCGACGCCAGGCAGGCCGTCCGAGGCGTCGCCGCGCAGCACGGAGTAGTCGACGTACTGGCCGCCCGTGACCCCGTACCTGGTCGCGAGCCATGCGTCGTCGACGGTCTCGTACTTGGAGACGCCGCGGGCCACGTACAGGATCGAGACGTCGTCGGTGACCAGCTGGAACAGGTCGCGGTCGCCCGTGACGACGTCGACGTGACCCGGCGCGGAGGTGGCCAGGCTGCCGATCACGTCGTCGGCCTCGTAGCCGTCGGCGCCGACCATGGGCACCCCGACCGCGCGGAGCACCTCGGCGATGAGCGGCACCTGCACGCTGAGGTTGGCGTCGGCGATCTCCGCCACACCAGACTCGGCCCCGCGACCGCCGGCTCCCACGGGAAGCGTGTGGTCGGCCGGGCGGCCGGACGCTCCGCCGGCGACGCGGTGTGACTTGTACGTGTCGATCAGAGCGACCCGCCAGCTCGGCCGCCAGTCGTTGTCCCAGCAGGCCGCCACCTCGTCCGGATGGGTCTCGCGGACGAACTTGGCGATCATGTCAAGGAGCCCCCGCACGGCGTTGACGGGCGTGGTCCCGTCGAGTGCGTACCGCATGGGAACGCCGTAGTACGCGCGGAAGTACAGGGACGCGGTGTCGAGCAGGAGGCGGCGTGGCGGCATGG
>JAYUEA010000248.1:0-1768 GCA_043739465.1 Propionibacteriaceae bacterium | reverse complement strand
AGGTGGTCTTGCGGACCGATGTCGGCGCCATCCCCGCCATGGGCGCCAGCACCTGCCCAGGCAACGACGGCGTCCCGATCACCGTGGTGCTTCCCGAGGCCATCGGTCACAGAGCCCTGGTGGACTGGGTCTGCCGGCAGGGGAGCGCCGCCTCGACCAGCTTCTGCCTCGACCAGGGGATCCGCCGCGCAGCGTGAACCCGGTCGCAGGTGTCGCCGTCAGGCCAGCGCCGCGAGCGCTCGGATCGTGTCCGGGCCGATGCGGCAGCAGCCGCCGAGGTGTACGGCTCCGGCGGCGCGCCAGGAGGGGGCCAGCGCGAGGTCGTACGAGCTCGTCCCGACCCACGCGTGGTTGTCGGCGTCCCAGGTCTCGCCGGCGTTCGGGTACGCGATGGCGGGCTTGCCGGAGGCGGCCACGGCGATCTCGACGGCAGCCAGTACCTCCGCCGGGGCGCAGCAGTTCACGCCCGTGGCGATGATGCTGTCAATGCCGGCGGCCACAGCGAAGGCGTCCGCCAGCGGCTGCCCGGCACGCGTCAGTCCGTCGGAGATCGTGTACGAGAGCCACGCGAGCGTCTTGTACTCGTCGATCAGTTCGGCCAGGACCACGGCCTCGTCGATGTCCGGGATGGTCTCGACCGCGAGCAGGTCGGGGCCTGCGGACAGCAGGAGCTCGATGCGCGGCCGGTGGAAGTCGCGCAGCTGGCTGGCGCTCAGGCCGTAGCGGCCGCGGTACTCGGAACCGTCACCGAGCACGGCCCCGTACGGCCCGATCGACGCGGCGACTTGCGCGCCCGGGTAGCCGACGGCTGCCTCACGCGCCAGCTCCACCGACCGTACGATCAGGCGCTCGGCCTCGGCCTCGCTCAGCCCGGCCGCGACGAACCCGGCGACAGACGCCTGGTAGCTCGCGGTGGTCGCCACCTGAGCGCCGGCTTCGAAGTACGCGCGGTGCACGGCCACGATCTCCTGCGGCGCGTCGCGCAGCAGCCGCGCTGTCCACAGGTCGTCGGCCAGCACGTGCCCGCGGTCGGCCACAGCGTTCGAGAGTCCGCCGTCGATGATCACGTACCCATCCTCTCGCGTCCGCCCGACGGGCCCACCCTGGGCAGAGCCGCGAAGCCACTCGTGTCGACGGTCCACCCCAACCCTTCGACAGGCTCAGGGAGCGGAACCCTTCGACAGGCTCAGGGAACGACAATCCTTCGACCGAAATCTGAGCGCAGGATGAGAGTTCTCTAGGGATGGCTACGGGTGATGCCACTGATTTCGTACCTTCGTCGTAGGCGAGATCTGGAGGCAGATCTCAAGGCCGGGGGACTGTGCAGAGGGCGTCTTGGGCGCACAAAGCCATACGGGGCCGTGATCACAGCGACGGGATGCGTCGGAAGGTCACGGCCCCGGCCTGTTTCCGGATCCACCCCTCAGAGCAGCGACGCCACCGGACGGGTCTCGAGACCGAAGGCCTCGGCGACACCCGCGTACGTGACCTCGCCGGCGTGGGTGTTGAGGCCCTTGGCGAGCGATGCGTCGGCACGGAGCGCGTCCTTCCAGCCCAGGGCTGCGAGCTTCATCACGTACGGGAGCGTCGCATTGGTCAGCGCCCAGGTCGACGTCCGCGGCACCGCGCCCGGCATGTTGGCGACGCAGTAGAACGTCGAGCCGTGCACGGAGAAGGTCGGGTCGGAGTGCGTGGTCGCGTGCGAGTCCTCGAAGCAGCCGCCCTGGTCGATGGCCACGTCGACGAGCACGGAGCCCGGCTTCATCTG
>JAYUEA010000247.1:0-1770 GCA_043739465.1 Propionibacteriaceae bacterium | reverse complement strand
TTCGTGGCACCCGACCTGAGCTCGCCGGAAGCACGCGCTGCCGCAGCCGCGGCCGGTGTCGACCTGAACGACGGGGCAAGCATCGCGCGCGCCGACCGTGCAGCGGAGGCCAGGCAGGTGGTCCTG
This sequence comes from Propionibacteriaceae bacterium, assembly GCA_043739465.1. GTDB lineage: Bacteria > Actinomycetota > Actinomycetes > Propionibacteriales > Propionibacteriaceae > Fen-668. Next base: position 1,644 of record JAYUEA010000247.1, on the reverse strand, counting down.
CGCCAGGCTCAGGGCCGACCGGTGGTCGCGGCCGACTGAGGCCGGACGACCCTTCGACAGGCTCGGGGATCTCGACAGGCTCAGGGATCTCGACAGTCTCAGGGATCTCGACAGTCTCAGGGACCCTTCGACACGCTCAGGGAGCGGGCTCAGAGTTCGAGGAGCATTCTCGTGTTGCCCAGCGTGTTGGGCTTGGCGCGGTCAAGGTCCAAGAACTCGGCGGTGCCCTCGTCGTACGAACGCAGCAGCTCGCGGAACACGTCCTGGCTGACAGGGTCACCCTCCAGCGGTACGAACCCGTGCCGGGCGAAGAACTCGGTCTCGAAGGTGAGGCAGAACACGCGGCGAACACTGATAGCGCGGGCGTTCGCGACAAGCTGGTCGACGACCAGACCGCCGATCCCGTGCCCGCGGGCGTCCTCGGCCACGGCGAGGGTGCGCACCTCCGCGACGTCCTCCCAGAACACGTGCAGGGCGCCGCAGCCGACGACGTTGCCGTCGAGCTCCGCCACGACGAACTGCTGAAGGCCCTCGTAGTACGCGACCGGGTCCTTGGCCACGAGGATGCGGCGTTCGGCGTAGGGGGCCACGAGCGCGCGGATGGCGCGTACGTCGGGCGTCCTCGCCGGTCGCAGCGTCACAGGCATGGCCGCTACCGTACCTGTCCGACCGCACGGTGGCAGCCTGCGTCCCAGCGGTCGTCCACGCATCGCACGTCCGTGTGATACGTGCCCGGAGTGAGGAACAATGGCGTCATGTCTAGCACCTCGCCCGGGGCCCTGCGACCCGCTGTCGTCCAGGACGCCTCCAGCGGCGCCGTGCTGATGCTCGCGTGGATGGACGACGAAGCGCTCAGCCGCACCATCGCGACGCGCCAGGCGACGTACTGGTCACGCTCCCGGGGCGAGTACTGGGTGAAGGGCGCCACGTCCGGCCACACGCAGCACGTCCGCGAGGTGCGGCTCGACTGCGACGGGGACACGATCCTGCTCCGCGTCGACCAGGTCGGCCCGGCGTGCCACACGAACAAGCCCACGTGCTTCGACGCGGGGGAGATGCTGCTGGCCGACGACGAGGCCGGTGCCGCCTGATGCCGACGATCGTCCCCGACGCGGAGGGCTTCCGAGCCGCCGCCGAGGCCGGCGCCCGTGTGATCTCGGTCCACGCTCGTGTCCAGGCCGACGGTTTGACCGCGACCGGCCTGTACCACCATCTCTGCGGCACGCGCCCCGGCACCTTCCTGCTCGAGTCGGCCGAGCAGGGAAGCTTCGGCCGCTGGTCTTTCATCGGCGTGAACGCGCTCGGCACTCTGTCCGCGAGGCAGGGGCTGGCCACGTGGGAGGGCCGGGCGCTCGCCGGGCTGCCCATCGACTCCGACCCGCTCGCTGCCCTGGCGGAGACGCTGGCCGCGCTCCACACCAGGCCTGAACCCGGGCTGCCGCCGTTCGTGTCGGGCTTCATGGGCTACCTGGGCTACGACGTCGTACGTCGCCTGGAGAAGCTGCCGGACACCTGCATCGACGACCTGCACGTCCCCGAGCTGACGATGCTGCTCGTCGGCGATCTCGCGGCCATGGACCACCACACCGGCGACGTCTGGCTGATCGCGAACGCCGTGAACTACGACGACTCCGCCGAGCGGCT
>JAYUEA010000246.1:0-1778 GCA_043739465.1 Propionibacteriaceae bacterium | reverse complement strand
TCGCCGGCACCGACATCGGCCCGCAGCAGCGCCTGGGCCTCCCAGGTCGCCGACCAGCGCTCGTAGTACGTCCGGTAGGCCGAAAGAGTGCGCACCAGCGGCCCTTCCTTGCCCTCGGGCCGCAGGTCCGGATCGAACAGCAGGGACGCGTCGTCGCCGCCCAGCTTGAGCAGCGACCGGAGCCGCGCCACGACCGAGATGGCCCGCTTCATCTGTTCCGCGTCGGCGGTGTCGTCGACGACGAACATGCCGTCGGCGTCGGAGCCGTACGACATCTCGCTGCCGCCCCAGCTGCCGCAGGCGATGACCGCGATGGAGGGCGAACCCTCGACCTCGCGCCGGGCGATCTCGAGCACGGCCCCGACCGTCGCGCCGGTGATGTCGGTGAGCCCGCGGCCCACTGCCTCGCGGTTCGCGTGGCCCAGCAGGTCAGCCATGGCGAGGCGCAACAGCTCGCGACGCCGGATGGCCTGGACCGCCTCCACCGCCGCCTCCGTCTGGTGGTGCCGCGCGGAGGTCGACATCATCGCATCGCGGATCTCCCCGAGGGACCGCGGCACGATCAGCTCGTCGCTGCTCAGCAGCTCCACCTGCTGCGGTACGCGGCGGAGGAGGGTCACCGCCAGCCGTGAGGTCGACAGGATGCGTCCCATCCGCTCCGCCATCGCGCTCTCGTCGCGAAGTGCTCGCAGGTACCAGGGGGTGGCACCGAGCGCTTCCGACACCTGCCGGAATGCCAGCAGCCCGGCGTCCGGGTTGGGCCCCTGGGCGAACCAGCCGAGCATCGCCGGGAGCAGCTGCCGCTGGATCTCCGCGTGGCGGGACATGCCGGCGGACAGCGCGCCGATGTGGCGCAGGGCGGCGTCGGCATCGGCGTAGCCGAGCGCGGTGAGGCGGGTCTTCGCGGCGGCGGTCGTCAGCCGTACCGCATCGGAGGGGATCCGGGCCACAGCCTCGAGGAGGGGCGAGTAGAAGACCCGACGGTGGAGCCGCGTCACCATCCGGGCTGTCGAGTGCCAGTCGTCGACGACGTCCTTCGCCCCGGCCCGGCCTGTCGCCCGCGCCAGCCGCCGGAGGCCCGGCTCGTCGTCGGGGAGCAGGTGCGTACGACGCAGCCGCCACAGCTGGACACGGTGCTCGAGCAGGCGCTGGAACCGGTACGCGGCGGCCAGCTTCGCACCGTCGTCGCGACCGACGTAGCCGTACTCGACGAGCGCGTCCAGCGCCGGCAGGGTCGCACGGATCCGGAGCCGGTCGTCGGCGCGTCCGTGGACCAGCTGCAGCAGCTGCACGGTGAACTCGGTGTCGCGCAGCCCGCCCGCGCCGAGCTTGATCTCCCGGTCGGCCTCCTTGGCCGGGATCAGCGAGATGACGCGCTCACGCATGGCCTGGGTCTCGGGGACGAAGCCCTCGCGCTCCCCCGCCTCCCAGACGAACGGGCTGACGAGGTCGCAGAACTGAGCACCCAGCTCCAGGTCGCCCGCCATCGGGCGCGCCTTGAGCATCGCCTGGAACTCCCAGTTCTTGGCCCACTTCTCGTAGTACGCCTGCATGCTGGCCAACGTCCGTACGAGCGGTCCCGACTTGCCCTCGGGTCGCAGGGCCGCATCTACCTGCCACAGCGACCCCGCTGCGGTGGTGTCGGCGCAGGCACGCGTCGCGGCGGCCGCGAGCCGGGTGCCGATGTCGATGGCCTCGCCCGGAGCGCACCGTGGCTCGCCGGAGGAGTCCAGCGCGGGTTCGACCACGTACAGGACGTCCACGTCGGAGATGTAGTT
>JAYUEA010000245.1:0-1786 GCA_043739465.1 Propionibacteriaceae bacterium | reverse complement strand
TGCTGCGTTCACTGCTCGCCGCCTGACAGCTTCAGCGATGGGGCGTCACCTTCGGGTGGCTCCCCATCGTCATACGTACATCCGGACGTGCCTCAGAGGCCGTGCTCGCTGCGGTACACCGCGACGAGGGCGTTCGCGTGGCCGTGACCGATGTGTTGCTCGTCCTTGAGGTACGTGACCTGGTCCATGTGCCGGGAGTCGCGAACGGTGTCGAGGACGCTCATCCAATGGTCGATCGGCTGTCCGTAGGTCTTCTCGATCGACGGGAAGTACGCACGCGGTCCCTTGACCTGCTCTGTCATTCCGACATTGTCGTCACGTCGTCAACGCGTCCCGAAGCAGCGTCGCGTACGCGGCCATCTCGCCGGCGGCGTACGACCTTCGTGGCCAGAAGAAGCCCTTCAGCCCGTCGCCCTTGGTCCTGGGCACGACGTGGACGTGGAGGTGGGGGACCGACTGGCTCACGGTGTTGTTGATTGCCACGAAGCTGCCCTGCGCGCCGAGGCCCGTGACCATCGCGGCCGCGACCTGCTGGACGAGGCTCATGAGCGGCGCGAGCTGGTCGGCGGGCAGCTCGGGCAGCGTCGCGACGTGCTGCAGCGGACAGACCAGGGTGTGGCCGTGGAAGACCGGACGATGGTCGAGGAACGCCACGCCGACCCCCGTACGGGCGATGATCTCTGCGGCGAGGTCACCGGCACTGATCCGGCAGATGATGTCTGGTGCGTCGGGCGTCGTGGTCACAGCCCCATTCTGTAACCTCGCGTGCATGGCCATGAGCGTGCGTGAGACACCCACCCGCGCCCTTCGGGTGTCGTACGCGGTCCTGGTCAGCGTCCTGGGATCGCTCGGCGGGCTGCTCGTACTGGCGATCGTCAACCCGATGATCAGCAGCGCCGGGGTGTGCGCGGCCGACGAGACCCTGTTCTGCGGGCTCGCGGTCGGGCTGATCGCCTGGGCCCTGGGCACCTGGCTGGTCATGATGTGGCTGTCGGCCATCTTCCGGTTGAGCTGGCGCTTCATGGCCGTCAACGTCACCATTCAGCTGGTGTTCATCCAACTCGTGCTGCAGACCGAGTCACTGTGGTGGCTGCTGGGGCTGCTCGCCGTGCCGGTGGCCGCCGCGGTGCTCACCGACCCTGGGCCCAGCCGCGAGAACGTACCCCGCTGGCAGTCGCTGGTGATCCTGGCCGGGGGAGTAGTGGTCGTTGTGGAGTTCGCGCTCTGGCTCTGGTTCGGCGTCCTCGCCGGCTGACCAGGTCCTGTCACCGTCTTGACGGCGGGCCTCCGTTCGAATCATAATCGAACAGATGTTCGATGGAGTTCGGAGGCGGGATCATGGCTCAGACAGCGGTGACGTGGGCGCAGGAGCGGTCGTGGCGCGAGGAGTGCCAGATCTACGTGCCGCCGGGCTGGCCCGATGCTGTACGGCCCCCGGGCGCTCCTGACTGGGAGGGTACGGCGACGGCCTTCCTGCTGGACTGCTGCCCGCCCGACTACCGGTCGCACCTGGTCCTGCGCAGATACCCGGTAGTGCTGGCGCGCTTCGCGGCCGAGCACGTCGAGGCGCAGCTGCGTGCGGCCAAGGACGGGCTCGCCGGGGTCCGCTCCAACCTCGCCGACTACGTGCCCGTCGAGGTCATCCAGTCCGCCGCCGAGGCCTGGCAGCAGGAAGCGGCCCGCCTGGTCCGCGTACGACGAGCGGTGGCGCTCATCGAGGAGGCGCTGCGAGGCCGCATCTTCATCAGGCGTCTGTAGGAGTATCCGAATCGGCTCTGAGGGTTGA
>JAYUEA010000244.1:0-1786 GCA_043739465.1 Propionibacteriaceae bacterium | reverse complement strand
GCGATCCGCCGGCCTTCGACGACCTCGCCACCTGGACGGGCTCGGTCGTCCAGCACCCCGACGGCACGTGGTTCATGTTCTACACCGGGACCACGCTGGCACCGGGCGGCAATGTGCAGTCGATCGGGTACGCGACCAGCCAGGACCTCATCACGTGGGACAAGCAGGGGCAGGTCGCCGGCGTCGACACCCGATGGTACGAGTCGCTGCCGGACCGGGGATGGCACGACGAGGCGTTCCGGGACCCGTGGGTGGTGGCCGACTCGGACGGGAACGGCTGGCACCTGCTCGTCACGGCGCGCGCCAGGTCGGGTCCGGCGGACGACCGTGGCGTCGTCGGTCACTGCTGGTCGGAGGACCTGCGTACGTGGCAGGTGCTGGAGCCTCTCAGCGCACCGGGCCAGGGCTTCGGGCAGCTCGAGGTCATGCACACCGCGGTCGTCGACGGGGAGACCTTCCTGATCTTCAGCTGCCTTACCGGCGACACGTCGGCCGCACGGAAGGCAACCGGCGCGCTGGGAGGCACCTGGGCGGCACGCGCTGACAGTGTCACGGGCCCGTACGACATCGCTGGGGCCCACCTGCTGAGCGGACCCGAGCTGTACGTGGGGCGGCTCGTCCCGACCCGTGACGGCCGCTGGGTCTACCTCGCGTTCACGAACGAGATGCCCGACGGAGGCTTCGGCGGCACGATCATCGACCCGCTTCCGGTGCGTGTCACCGACGGTCGGCTCGTCGTGGCGCGCGAATCCGTCCTCGACTGAGGACTGCGCTGGCAGGATGACGCCCGTGATGACACTCGAGGGTCGTACGGCACTGGTCACTGGCGTGAGCCGCAGGCGTGGCATCGGGTTCGCCGTCGCGCGGCGGCTGCTGCGCCGAGGGGCCACTGTCGCGATCCAGCACTGGGCGGCCAACGACGCCGAGCAGGCGTGGGGCGGCGACGACCTCGCAGCCGTGATCTCCGAGCTTCAGACGGCGTGTGCCAAGGGAGCCCGGCTGGTCGACGTCAGCGCGAACTTCGCCGTCGACGGGGCGCCCGAGCAGCTGGTGACCGAGGTGACCGAGCGTCTCGGTCACCTCGACATCCTCGTCTGCAACCAGGCCATGAGCGGTCACGACGGCACCCTCGCGGACATCGATGTCGACGACCTCGAGCTCCACTGGCGCGTCAACGCGCGGGCGACGCTGCTCCTGACGAAGGCGTACGCCGCGCAGCACGACGGGCGTGCGGGCGGGCGCGTGGTGTGGTTGACGAGCGGTCAGCAGCAGGGTCCGATGAGCGACGAGATCGCGTACGCGACGAGCAAGGCGGCGCTGGCTGGCGTGACCGCGTCGGTCGCGGCGGACCTCGTACAACGCGGCATCGTCCTCAACACGGTCAACCCCGGCCCGGTCAACACGGGCTATCTCGACGCGGGTGTCTTCCACAGCGCGAAGCGACTTGCCGAGATCAGGGAACGGTTCCCGCTCGGCCGCTTCGGTGAGCCAGACGACCCGGCGAGGCTCATCGCGTGGCTGGTGAGCGACGACGCACAGTGGATGGTGGGCCAGGTCCTCAACACCGAGGGCGGCTTCCAGCACTGAGTCAGATGTTGTCCGGGCCGTACAGCGGCTGCGCGCGGTCGTCGAAGCGGGCTCCCATGGCGTTCGACGGCTGCGCCATCAGGACGAGCAGGATGATGCCGCCCACGTACGGGATGAACGTGAGCAGGGCCATCCAGCCGCTCTGGTTCGTGTCGTGGAGGCGACGAACGCCCATCGCCACCGTGGGGACGAGCGCCGC
>JAYUEA010000243.1:0-1789 GCA_043739465.1 Propionibacteriaceae bacterium | reverse complement strand
CGAGAAGCTCAACGTCAACGGCGGGGGCATCGCGATCGGCCACCCCTTCGGCATGACCGGTGCCCGGATCACGAGCACCCTGATCAACTCCCTGCAGTTTCATGACCGGCAGTTCGGCCTGGAGACCATGTGCGTCGGCGGCGGCCAGGGTATGGCCATGATCCTGGAGAGGCTCTCCTGATGAGCAGCAGGTTCGAGGGCAAGGTGGCCGTAGTTACCGGCGCGAGCCGGGGCATCGGCCTGGCCATCGCCGAACGGCTGGTCGCAGAGGGCGCGAAGGTCACCATCACCGCCCGCAAGCAGGAGGCGCTGGACGAGGCCATAACGGCGTTGGGCGGCCCCGACCACGCGATCGCGGTCGCAGGCAAGGCCGACAACGTCGAGCATCAGGTCGACACCATCAGGGCGACCATCGAGGCGTTCGGCAGCCTCGACCTGCTGGTGAACAACACCGGGATCAGTCCGGCCTACGGCCCGCTGGTCGACCTCGACCTCGGCGCGGCCCGCAAGATGTTCGAGGTCAACAGCCTCGCCGCCCTGTCCTGGGTGCAGCAGGCACACCGCGCCTGGATGGGCGAGCACGGGGGCGCGATCGTCAACGTGTCGTCGGTGGCCGGGCTGAAGCCCGCGCCGGGCATCGGCTTCTACGGCGCGAGCAAGGCCATGCTCTCCTACATCACCGCCGAGCTCGCGGTCGAGCTCGGCCCCGGTATCCGCGTAAACGCCGTGGCGCCCGCCGTGGTGAAGACGAGGTTCGCCACCGCGCTCTACGAGGGCCGTGAGGACGAGGTCGCTGCGGCATACCCGCTCAAGCGACTCGGCGTACCTGAGGACATCGGCAGCGTCGTGGCCTTCCTGCTCTCCGAGGACGCGGCCTGGATAACCGGGCAGATCCTTGTCGTCGACGGCGGCGTCACTCTCACCGGAGGTGTCTGACATGGACGTGCGCGGCAAGGGTGTGGTCGTCACCGGCGCAGGTCGCGGGATCGGCCGTGCGATCGCGACCCGGATGGCCGCCAGCGGTGCCCGCGTCGTGGTCAACGATATGGATGCCGGCGCAGCCACCGCGGTCGCCGAGGAGATCGGCGGCCACCCGGTTCCCGGCGACGCAGCCACCGAGGCCGGTGTGGGCGCTCTGGTGGACGCGGCCCGCGGGCACCTCGGCGGCATCGACATCTACTTCGCCAACGCCGGCATCGACCTCGGCAAGGGCCTGGACACGTCCGACGACGACTGGGCCAGGGCGCTCGAGGTGAACGTGATGGCGCACGTCCGCGCCGCCCGGCAGCTCGTACCCACCTGGCTCAAGGAAGGCGGCGGTCGGTTCGTGGTCACCGCGTCGGCGGCCGGACTGCTCACAATGCTCGGCAGCGCGCCGTACTCGGTCAGCAAACACGCCGCCGTCGCGTTCGCCGAGTGGCTCTCGGCCACCTATGGCCACCGGGGGGTAACGGTGCAGGTCATCTGCCCGCAGGGTGTGCGGACCCGGATGCTCGACAATGCCGGACCGCTCCAGGAGCTGTTGAGCCACGACGTCGCTCTCGAGCCCGAGCAGGTCGCCGAGACGGTGTGGCAGGCGCTTCAGGACGACCGGTTCCTGGTCCTTCCCCACCCGCAGGTGCAGGGCTACTACGAGTACCGCGCGACCAACACCGACCCATGGCTGGTCGGCATGCGCAAGCTGCAACGCCGCCTCGACGAGGCCGGGGGCCTCTCGTGAAGGCCTGGCGCGTGACCGAGCTCGGCGAGCCCCGCCACGCGATGAGCCTGGACGAGGTCCCCGACCCGC
>JAYUEA010000242.1:0-1792 GCA_043739465.1 Propionibacteriaceae bacterium | reverse complement strand
ACGCCGTACTTGTTGTCGAACTTGCTCTTGGTCACCGAGTCGTTGACGTTGATCGCCGGGAATAGCAGGGAGCCTGCGCGCGCCATCTCGTACAGGCGATGCACGCCGGTCGTGGTCTCCTCGGTGACGCCGCGGATGCTGGTCGCCAGTGCCTCGAAGTCGAACGAGCCGTCGGCGATCACGGTCTTCAGCTCGCCGAGGATGATCTGCCACTCGTGGGAGTCGGTCGGCTTCGGCTCGGGCACGACGCCGGCGCGGCTGTACTCGAGGCCCTTGTGAACGAACAGCGTCGCGTCGCCACCGTCGTCCAGGATCATGTTCGGCTGCTCGGTGCCCCAGTCGAAGATCTGGCGGGTGCACCACCAGTACTCCTCCAGCGACTCACCCTTCCAGGCGAACACCGGGACGCCCGCGGGCTCCTCGACGGTCCCCGTCTTGCCCACGACGATCGCCGCGGCTGCCTGGTCCTGGGTCGAGAAGATGTTGCAGGACGCCCAACGCACCTGCGCGCCGAGCTCGACGAGGGTCTCGATGAGGACTGCGGTCTGGATCGTCATGTGCAGCGAACCGGCGATCCTCGCGCCCTTCAGCGGCTGCGACGCGCCGTAGCGCTCGCGCATCGCCATCAGGCCCGGCATCTCGTGCTCGGCCAGCTCGATCTCGAGACGCCCTGCGGCGGCGAGGCTGATGTCAGCCACCTTGTACGTCAACGGCGCGCTCGACACGGCCTCTGCTTGAGTCTCCAACACATCGGTCATGGCCGCGATCTTACTTGAGGGTGGCGGAACGGCCACCATCCTCGACCGGCCGGCGGGCTCGGACACCGCAGGTTGGCTCGCGGACGCACAGTTGTCTTGCGCCGTCAGCTGAGGGGGGTGGCGGCCGCCTGTACAGCCAGGTCGTGCCAATGGCTCTCGGCAGTGCGTGGGACCCGTACCCAGCCTGTCATGGGGCGACCGGCTGCGGGCTCGAACGTCGCCGCGCCAGGAAGGGCGAGGGCAGCCTCGAGGTCCGGCCCTGCGAGCCGGAACACCAGATCGTCGCCCCACAGGGACATGAACGGCTTGCCGCCCTCGTGCCAGGTCGCCGGGCACCCGAACAGCGGGCGCCTCACCACCGGGTGGACGGTGCCCACCGCCGCCGTCAGGTCGTCGAGGTCCGCGAGGCCCGCGGGTGTCGGCGGGGGCATCGGCATGGTCAAGCCTGTACGGCGGCGATGTGGGTGAGGGCGAGGTCGTAGCCGCCGAGGCCGAGGCCGACGATGACGCCGTTCACGTACGGGGAGACGACCGAGTGACGGCGGAAGTCCTCACGGGCGTGCACGTTGGAGATGTGCACCTCGATGGCGGTCTCGACCTGTACGACGGCGTCGGCGATCGCAATCGAGTAGTGAGTCCAGCCGGCGGGGTTGAGGACCACGGGGATCTTCTGCTCGGCAGCCTCGTGCAGCCAGGCGATCATCTCGTGCTCGGCATCGGTCTGCCGGACCTCGACCTCGAGGCCGAGGCGTCTGCCCGTACCCACGAGGTGCTCGGCGAGCTGGGCGTAGGTCACGTGCCCGTAGATCGCTGGTTCCCTCTTGCCGAGCTGGCCGAGGTTGGGTCCGTTGAGAACGAGCACGCGGGTCATGTCAGTCATCCTGCCAAACCCTGCCTGCCGCGGCGAGCGAAACCAGCGACTCGGCCCGTTTACGGACAACTCCGTGGACCGGGCAACGGCGGAGACAGCCTCGACATCGCACCCCTACTGTGACGCCGCACCCCGTCGACAGGGTGCGACGTCAGACTCGGGG
>JAYUEA010000241.1:0-5501 GCA_043739465.1 Propionibacteriaceae bacterium | reverse complement strand
CCTGGGCGATCTGAAGCGGAAGCTCGGTGTCCTCAATGTCGAGGTACGGCTGCAGCTGACCCATGGTGCGCGCGCCGAGCAGGGGAGCGGTCACGCCCGGTGCGTCGCGTACCCACAGCAACGCCACCTGCGCCGGCGTGAGGTCGAGCCCTTCGGCCGCCGTCGCCACGGCTTCCACGACGGCCGCGGACCGCGGCTCCAGGTAGGGCTCGACGAACCAGCCGAGATGGTCGGAGGCGCCGCGGGAGTTGCGTGGCGTGCCCGTCCGGTACACACCTGTCAGCACTCCGCGACCCAGCGGGGACCACGGGAAGAAGCCCAGGCCGAGCGCTCGTACAGCCGGCAGGATCTCGACCTCGGCACGCCTCGCGAGCAGGCTGTACTCGACCTGCGTCGCCGTGATCGGCACCCGCCCCGGCACGGCTCGCTGCCACGTCACCGCCTGGGCTGTCTGCCAGCCCACGAAGTTGGACACGCCCACATACCTGGCCATCCCGGCGCTCACCGCATGGTCCAGCGCCGCCAGCGTCTCCTCGATCGGGGCGTCGCCCCACGCGTGCACCTGCCAGAGGTCGACGGCATCTGTACGGAGCCGTCGCAGGGAGGCCGCGAGGTCGTCGAGCAGCGTCCGGCGGGAGGTGTCGACCACGCGCGCGCCGTCCCGTACGACGAAGCCCGCCTTGGTGGCGATCACGATGTCGTCGCGGCAGCCGGCCTTCGCGACGATGGTTCCGAGGAGGCGTTCGACCTCGCCGTGCCCGTACGCGGCGGCTGTGTCGATGAAGTTCCCGCCCGCGCTCCGGAACGCACCGAACAGGGCGTCGGCGTCGCGGTTGGAGGTGTCGCGGCCCCACGTCATCGTGCCGAGGCCGAGACGGGACACACGCAGCCCCGAGGTCCCCACCTGGCGTGTCCGCATGCGATGACCCTATCGGCGGGTCACGTAGCCGAAATGGCGCCCGAGAGCAGGAGCCCGCCCACGGCCAGACCGGCGAGCACGCGGTAGACGACGAAGGCCGTGAACTTGTTGGACGCGACGAAGCGGAGAAGCCAGGCGATGGAGGCGTACGCGACGACGAAGGCCACGGCCGTACCGAGCAGCGTCGGCCCCCAGCCGAGCTGGGGCGACGAGATGCTCTTCGATGCCTTCACGGCTTGCAGAGCCCCGGCGGCCAGCAGTGCCGGGATGCCCAGGAAGAAGCTCCACCGGGTGGCGGTCACGCGGTCGATGCCGCGGAACAGGCCGCCGGAGATCGTGGCGCCGGACCGCGAGACGCCGGGGATGAGCGCCACGCACTGCCACAGGCCCAGGATCAGTGCATCGACGATCGTCATGGACTCCTCGCCCCGCGGAGTGCTGCGACGACCGGTCTGCCGGTCGGAGGCGCGGTCGGCGAGCCACAGCACGACCGACCAGACGATGAGGGCGGCTGCGATCACCCAGAGGTTGCGCAGCCCGCCTTCGATCACCTTCTGCAGCGCGAGGCCCACGATCGCGATCGGGACCGAGCCCACGATGACCCCCCAACCGAGCCGGTAGTCGACGTCGGAGCGCGCCTCCTTGGAGAACAGGCCCTTGAACCAGGCCACCGCCAGCCTGACGATGTCCTTGATGAAGTACAGGACGGCTGCCAGGATCGCCCCGACCTGGATGATGGCCGTGAAGGCTGTGATCCCCACGTCGTCGATCTTGTAGCCGAGCAGCTTCTCGACGACCGTCAGATGGCCGGTGCTGGAGATCGGAAGGAACTCCGACAGCCCTTCGACGATGCCGAGGATGATGGCGTGCCACCAGTTCATGAGTCAGTTCCTTCTCTTCCGCCGCGCGGCGAACCCGCGTCAGGCTATCTGCTTTCCTGGTGGTCGAGCGTGAGTACGCGTCCGCGCAGGTCCCACAGGTACCTGACGTCGATCATCGTGCCGCCGCTGACCGGCGTGGTGCGGGTCATGCCGTCGTGTACGGCTCCGGCCCGGGCGTAGAACTCCACGCCAAGCGTGTTGGCGGCCAGCACCCACACGAGCGTCGCCTGATGACGTAACGCCAGGTGGTCCAGGGCGACCCGCAGCAGCTCGCCGCCGACGCCCTGCGATCGCCCGTCGGCAGCCACCTAGTGGGGCGTTAGCTAACGGGCCACTAGAGGTCCCAGATCTCGCCGGCGGCCGCCGCATCGGGATCGGTCGACGGTCCCGCGCCCACGAACCCGACCACCCGACCGTCGAGCTCCGCCACGAGGATCTCGAGCGGCGTGCCGTCGGTGAGGGCACTGGTCCAGCGGTTCAGGCAGTAGTCGGCGTCGAGCGAGTCGAGGTGCTCCTCCGGCCGCAGGCCCCTGCACGAATCCGTCCAGCCGTGGTGATGGATGCCCGCCACCACGGCCGCGTCCGCCGGCACCGCCGGTCGGATCCGCACGTCAGAGCGGGATGTTGCCGTGGCCGCCGGAGTAGCCGTGGTCGTTGTCGCGGATCGCCTTGGCGAGGCGGGAGCGGGTCGTGTCGGGCGTGATGATCTCGTCGACGACGCCGATCTGTACAGCCTTGTCGACGCCTCCGGCGATGCGCTCGTGCTCGGCCGCGAGCTCCGCCTCGACGGTAGCCAGCAGGTCGCTGGGCACCTCGGCGAGTTTGCGCCGGTGCAGGATCCGTACGGCCGCGACGGCGCCCATGACGGCCACCTCCGCGCCCGGCCAGGCGAACACGGTGGTCGCGCCCAGCGAGCGGGAGTTCATCGCGATGTACGCGCCTCCGTACGCCTTGCGCGTGACCAGCGTCACCCGCGGCACGACGCACTCGGCGAACGCGTGGAGAAGCTTCGCGCCGCGTCGTACGACACCGTCCCATTCTTGGCCGACGCCCGGCAGGTAGCCGGGCACGTCGACGAGCACGACGAGCGGCACGCCGAACGTGTCGCACATCCGTACGAACCTCGCGGCCTTCTCGGCGCTGAACGAGTCGAGGCAGCCGCCGAGACGCAGCGGGTTGTTCGCGACGACGCCGACCGTACGACCGCCGAGACGGCCCAACGCGACGACGAGGTTCGGGGCCCACTTGGCGTGCAGCTCGACCACGGAACCCTCGTCGAGGAGGCCGTTCACCAGCGGATGCACGTCGTAGGCGCGCTTCTTCACCTCGGGCAAGAACTTCTCCAGGTCGGTGTCAGGCACCACGGCCGAGACCTCGCCCTGGTCGGCGAACAGCGCGACGAGCTTGCGGCCACGGTCGAGGGCGTCGGCCTCGTCGTCGGCAGCGATGTGGACGACGCCGGAACGACGGCCATGGACGTCAGGACCACCGAGACGCAGCTGGTCGACGTCCTCCCCGGTCACGGACCGGACCACGTCGGGACCGGTGACGAAGATGCGGCCCGCGGGGGCCAGGATGACGATGTCGGTCAGCGCGGGCCCGTACGCGGCACCGCCGGCCGCGGCACCCAGCACGATGGAGATCTGGGGGATCTTCCCGGACGCCTTGGTCATCGCGTTGAAGACCAGGCCCACCGCGTGCAGCGACAGCACGCCCTCGGCCAGGCGCGCGCCGCCGGAGTGCCAGATGCCGACGATCGGCAGGTTGTTCTTCATGGCGGTGGCGTAGGCGCGCACGATCGCATCACAGCCGTCGACACCCATCGCGCCGCCCATGACGGTGGCGTCGGAGCAGAACGCAACAGTACGGGCGCCGTGGATCTGTCCCGTGGCGGCGAGGATGCCGGAGCCGTCGTCGGCGGTGATCAGCTGCATGCTGCCCTGGTCGAAGAGGTTGGCCAGCCGGGTGTTGGGGTTGCGGGGGTCGAGCTCGCGGGGGAGCTTCTCCTTGGTCGCGGTCATGCGGACCTCCTGGGTCAGCTGGCGTTGGCGTTGGATACGACGACGGACACGTTGTGACCGCCGAAGCCGAACGAGTTGTTGATGGCGGCCAGGTCGCCGGCCGGAAGGGGCCGCGAGACGTTCGCCGCGATGTCGATCCCGAGACCGGGCTCCGGGTTGTCGAGGTTGATGGTCGGGGGTACGACGCGGTTCTGGAGCGCCTTGACCACCGCGATCGTCTCGAGGGCGCCGGCGCCACCCAGCAGGTGGCCGGTCATCGACTTGGTGCTGGTCACGACGCAGGAGTCGACGAACGAGCCCATGACCTCGCGGATAGACGCCGCCTCGATCGGGTCGCCGGTCGGGGTCGAGGTGCCATGAGCGTTGATGTGCTGGATGTCGGCCGGCGTGAGGCCGGCCTCGGCGAGCGCCTTCTGCATCGCGATGGCCTGGCCGCGCTGGCTGGGGGCGACCATGTCCTGGGCGTCAGACGTCGTGCCCGCGCCGGCAAGCGTGCCGTAGATCCGCGCGCCGCGGGCCTGGGCGTGCTCGAGGGTCTCGATGACCATGCAGGCCGCGCCTTCACCGAGGACGAAGCCGTCCCGGTCGACGTCGAAGGGGCGCGAGGCCCGCGTCGGGTCGTCGTTGCGCTTGGAGAGGGCCTGCATCTGGCCGAACGCGCCGACGGGGAGCGGGTGGATCACTGCTTCGGTGCCGCCCACGAGCGCGATGTCGGCGCGGTTGAGCCGGATCAGGTCGAACGCCAGGCCGATGGCCTCGTTCGAGGACGCACAGGCGGAGACGGGGGCGTGGACACCGGCCCGCGCACCCAGTCGTACGCTCACGTTCGCGGCGGGCGCGTTGGCCATGAGCATGGGGATCGTCAGCGGGGAGACACGGCGAACGCCCTTCTCTTTCTGGACGTCCCAGTTGTCGAGCAGGGACTGGAGGCCGCCGATGCCGGTCGCCAGTGACACCACGAACCGGTCGGGGTCGACGGTGTTCTCCTCGTCGAGCCCGAAGCCGGCGTCGGCCCACGCCTCCAGCGAGGCGACCATGGCGAACTGGGCGGAGCGGTCGAGCTTGCGCGCAGCGACCCTGTCCATCACAGAGGCGGGGTCCACGGCAGCCTGTGCGGCGATCCGCGTGGACAGCTCGGACGCCCACTCAGCCTCGATGGTGCTGACGCCGCTGGTGCCGGCGAGCATGGCCGACCAGGTGGTGGGCAGGTCACCGCCGAGGGGCGTGCTGGCTCCAAGGCCGGTGATGACGACGGTGCGCATGAATGATCCTTCGCAGTGCGTACGGGATTCGGGCGGTGGTGCAGTGCCCGGTGGCGCTGTGGGCGCCACCGGGCCGCTGAGGTCAGGCCTGGGCGCGCTCGACGTAAGCGACGGCGTCCCCGACGGTGCGCAGGTTCTTGGCGTCCTCGTCGGGGATGGAGACGCCGAACTTGTCCTCGCAGGCGTAGATGATCTCGACCATCGACAGCGAGTCGACGTCAAGGTCCTCGGTGAACGACTTGTCGAGCTGCACGTCCTCGACCGCGACACCCGCGACGTCGTTGACGATCTCAGCGAGCTGCGCGCGGATCTCTTCGGTGGTGGCCATGTTCCTTCTCCTTGGTTGGGTGTTGCGTGGGTCTTGAGGGGGTTACGGAAGAACGACGACCTGGCCCGCGTACACGAGCCCGGCGCCGAA
>JAYUEA010000240.1:0-5510 GCA_043739465.1 Propionibacteriaceae bacterium | reverse complement strand
CGGCCGTACGTGTCGTGCGCGACTCGGGGCTGCCGAACCACACCGACGCCATGTTCACGACCATCGAGGGCACCTGGGACGAGTGCCTGTCGGTCGTGAAGCAGGCCGTCGACGAGGTCGCGAGATATGGGCCGCGGGTCAGTCTCGTCCTCAAGGCCGACATCTTCGGCGAGCGGTCCGGCGAGCTCGCCGGCAAGCTGCAGCGACTCGAGCAGGCACTCGAGCAGCTCGAGGCATGACCCCTCCACCACGCGTACACCACTTCCCCCAGGCGCATCTCCACGACGCGCACAACCATTTCGTCGCAAAATGGCGTCACAGGGGTTGTGCGGGCGCTCGAAAGGTTGTGCGCGCGGCGCGGACGCGTACGAAAGGCTGTGCAAGTGAGGAGTAGCACCTTCGACGAGCCCGACGCCGTGCACCGCCACGGGTCGTACGTGATCCGGCGTGCGCAAGCCTCTGACGCCCTGGCCTACTGCCGGGCGGACGCACGGTTCGTGGCCGACACGTATACGGCGATCATGCCGCCCGCGTTCGTCGTGGACCGGCTCGCCGAGGCGGACGGGCTCGCTCCGACACTGGCTGACCGGATCGCCGCCAGCCTCGCCGCAGAGGCGAAGGGTGACGAGCCGCGCGAGCGTACCTGGATCGCTCTCGACGGCGCCGAGATCGTCGCCACCTGCACCAGCAGCGGCCACCCGCAGGGCTGGGAGTCGATCAACGACGTCGTCCCGATCCCTGGGGCGACCCACCAGCTCAACCACCTCTACCTCGACCCCTCGGCGCAGGGTACTGGCCTCGCCGACACGCTGATGCGACTGGCGCTGCCCGACGACATGTCCGCGTACCTCTGGATCGTCGGCGGCAACGAGCGCGCGTGGAGGTTCTATGAGCGGTACGGGTTCGTCGGCGATGGCATCACGTACAGCTGCGGCCCGATCTGGTTCTACCGGCCACTGCTGCGCATGTACCGGTCGGAGAGGACCCCGCTGACGCCCTCCGCACGACCTGACGTTGTCTTGACGTAGAGGGACCCCCGGTGAACATCACGAAGAAGCCCCGGGTTAGCCTTGCCGAATCTTCATCTTTCTCTACGGGGAGCACCGTGGCTGACCAGCGCGACATCACCGACCGTCCGGACCTCTCGCAAGGACGCGGACGCGTCGGCGCGATCAGGTCCCGCATGCCCGTCTACGTGGATCTGCTGCCGCCCTGCAACAACGCCTGTCCGGCGGGCGAGAACATCCAGGAGTGGCTCCGGCTGGTGAAGGCCGGGCAGGAGGAGCTCGCCTGGCGCCAGCTCGTCCGGGACAACCCCTTCCCCGCGATCCACGGACGCGTCTGCTACCACCCGTGCGAGGGCGCGTGCAACCGTACGGGCCTCGACGCGGCGATCTCCGTGCACGGCGTCGAGCGCTACCTCGGTGACCTCGCGCTCGAGAAGGGGTGGGAGTTCCCGCGCCTCGAGCACCCCACCGGCCTCAAGGTCCTCATCATCGGCGCCGGCCCTGCCGGTCTGTCCGCGGCCTACCACCTCACTCAGCTCGGCCACTCCGTCGAGATCCGTGACGCGGGCGACCTGCCCGGCGGCATGATGCGCTACGGCATCCCCGAGTACCGCCTCCCGCGCAACATCCTCGACGCCGAGATCGACCGGCTGCGCCGCCTGGGCATCGTCTTCACACAGAACCACAAGATCAAGGACCTGCTTGCCGAGCAGAAGGAGGGCGGCTTCGACGCCGTCTTCGTCGCCATCGGCGCCCACCTGTCCAAGCGCGTCGACATCCCCAGCATGGATGCCGGGAAGATGATCGACGCCGTCTCGTTCCTGCACGACGTCGCCAGCGGCGAGCGCCCGGTGATCGGTCGCCGCGTGGCGATCTATGGCGGCGGCAACACCGCCATGGACGCCGCCCGCGTCGCCCGGCGCCTCGGCGCCGAGGAGTCGATCGTCATCTATCGCCGCGGCGAGGAGCAGATGCCCGCTAACGAGGCGGAGAAGCAAGAGGCGATCCGCGAGGGCGTCCAGATGAACTGGCTCCGTACGATCTCGGCGATGGACTCCGACTCCATGACCGTCGAGATCATGGAGCTGGATGACAACGGCAAGGCCCGGGGTACCGGTCGCTACGAGACCATGGCTGCCGACACCGTCATCCTCGCTCTGGGCCAGGAGGCCGACTCCAACTTCCTCAAGAACATCCCGGGGATGGAGTTCTCCGACGACGTCGTACGGGTCGATCCCAAGACCCTCATGACCGACGTGCCCGGCATCTTCGCCGGTGGCGACGTGGTGCCCAGCGACCGTACGGTCACGGTCGGCGTCGGCCACGGCAAGCGGGCCGCGCGCATGATCGACAACTGGCTGTTCAACCGGCAGGCCGCACCGCGCGTCAGCCACCCGCTGGCCACGCTCGACATGCTGAACCTGTGGTACTTCGGTGACCACGAGCGCCGCATGGAGCCCGAGCTGGCGGTCGAGCACCGCGCCGACTTCTCCGAGGTCGTCGAAGGGCTGACCTCCGAGGAGGCCCACTTCGAAGCGGCCCGCTGCCTGTCGTGCGGCAACTGCACCGAGTGCGACGGCTGCCTCGGGAGCTGCCCGGAGGACGCGATCATCAAGCTCGGCAGGGGCTATCGCTACCGCTACAACTACGAGAAGTGCACAGGCTGCGCGTCCTGCTTCGAGCAGTGCCCGGTCCACGCCATCGAAATGATCCCGGAGCACTGACATGACCACGACTTCGCGTACCCGCGCTGCCGAGCGCGTCATCATCGACGGGAACGAGGCTGCTGCCTCCGTCGCGTTCCGGCTCAACGAGCTGTGCTCGATCTACCCGATCACGCCCAGCTCGACGATGGCCGAGCTCGCCGACGAGTGGTCGGCCCACCACCTGACGAACGTCTGGGGGACCGTGCCCACGGTCATCGAGATGCAGTCCGAGGCCGGTGCGGCCGGCGCCATGCACGGTGCCCTGCAGGGCGGCGCCCTGTCGACGACGTTCACCGCGTCACAGGGACTGCTGCTGATGATCCCCAACATGTACAAGATCGCCGGGGAGCTCACCAGCACGGTCTTCCACGTCGCCGCACGGTCGCTGGCGACGCAGGGCCTGTCGATCTTCGGCGACCACCAGGACGTCATGGCTGTGCGTCAGACGGGCTTCGCCCTGCTCGCGAGCGCGTCGGTCCAGGAGGCCCACGACATGGCCGCGGTCGCACAGCTTGCGACGCTGCGCTCGCGCATCCCGTTCCTGCACTTCTTCGACGGCTTCCGCACCTCGCACGAGCTCAACACCGTGCTGCGGCTCACCGACGACGAGCTCCGGTCGTACATCCCCGAGTCCCTCGTGCAGGAGCACCGCAACCGCGCGCTGTCGCCCGAGCACCCGTACATCCGCGGCACCGCGATGAACCCGGACACCTACTTCCAGGCGCGCGAGACGGTCACGCCGTACTACGCCCGTACCCCGGAGATCGTGACCGACTGCCTCGCCCAGTTCGCCGAGATGACCGGTAGGTCGTACGACCTCGTGTCCTACTCCGGCGACCCCGAGGCGACGGACATCGTCGTCATCATGGGCTCCGGCACCCAGAGCGTGTCGGCGGCCGTCGACCGGCTCGTGGCCGCGGGCCGCAAGGTCGGCCTCGTCTCGATCCGCATGTACAGGCCGTGGCCGACCGAGGCCATCCTGGCCGCGATCCCCGCGACGACGAGGCGCATCGCCGTCCTCGACCGCACCAAGGAGCCCGGCTCCGGCGGCGAGCCTCTGTACCTCGATGTCGTCGCCACGCTCGGCGAGGCGTACTCGACCGGCGTGAGGGAGTCGATGCCGATCGTCATCGGCGGCCGCTACGGACTGTCGAGCAAGGAGTTCACCCCGGCCATGGCCGCGGGCGTCTACGACGAGCTGGCGAAGACCTCGCCACGGCCCCGCTTCACCGTCGGCATCACCGACGACGTGTCGCTGAGCAGCATCGACTACGACGCCAAGGCCGACTTCGAGGACCCGACCGTGCATCGCGCGGTGTTCTACGGACTCGGCTCCGACGGCACGGTCGGCGCGAACAAGAACACGATCAAGATCATCGGCTCGACGGTCCCCGAGGGTGCTGAGACGCCGCTGCACGCGCAGGGCTACTTCGTGTACGACTCGAAGAAGTCCGGCTCGCGCACGATCTCCCACCTCCGGTTCGGCCCGAACCCCATCCATGCCCCGTACCTCGTCAGCCAGGCCGGCTTCATCGGCTGCCACCACTGGTCGATCCTCGAGCGCGTCGACGTGCTCGAGTGCGCCCGGCAGGGCACGACGCTGCTCCTCAACAGCGCATACGGTCCCGACGAGGTCTTCGACGCCCTGCCTGACACGATGCAGCAGAAGATCATCGACCTGGGCATCAACCTGTACACGATCGACGCGACCGAGGTGGCCCGCGCGGTCGGGCTGGGTCGCCGCACCAACACCGTGCTGCAGACCTGCTTCTTCGCGATCTCCGGGGTGCTGCCCCGCGGCGTCGCGGTCGAGGCGGTCAAGAAGGCCATCACGAAGACGTACGGCAAGAAGTCGGCCGAGATCGTCACGAAGAACCATGCGGCCGTCGACGAGTCGATCGCCCACCTCCACCAGGTGACGGTGCCCGGCAAGGCCACGAGCACCCACGGCCTGCTGCCGGCGGTCCCGGCGAACGCCCCGCAGTTCGTCCGCGAGGTCACCGCGCAGATGCTCATCGGCCGCGGCGACGACCTCCCGGTCTCGGCGCTGCCCGTCGACGGCTCCTACCCTTCGGGCACGACCCAGTACGAGAAGCGCAACATCTCCGACATCGTCGCCGACTGGGATCCGGAGCAATGCATCCAGTGCGGCAACTGCGCGTTCGTCTGCCCGCACGCGGTGCTGCGCGCGAAGTACTACTCGAAGAGCGCTCTGGCCGACGCTCCGGACTCCTTCCAGTGGGCGCCGCTGAACGCGGCGGGCGTGCCGGAGGGCGCGTACACGCTGCAGGTGTACGGCGAGGACTGCACAGGCTGCGGCCTGTGTGTCGAGGCGTGCCCGGTCAAGCCGCTGCGTGCGCCGACGCACCGCGCGATCAACCTGATGCCCGTGAAGCCGCAGGAGACGATCAAGGCCAACGTGGCGTTCTTCGAGTCGCTGCCGATGAACGACCGCTCGCGGCTCGACTTCGGGACCGTACGTGGCACGCAGTTCCTGCAGCCGCTGTTCGAGTTCTCGGGCGCCTGCGCCGGCTGCGGCGAGACCCCGTACCTCAAGCTCCTCAGCCAGCTCTTCGGCGACCGCGCGACCGTGGCCAACGCGACCGGCTGCTCATCGATCTACGGGGGCAACCTGCCGACGACCCCGTGGGCGAAGAACGCCAAGGGCCGGGGCCCCGCGTGGTCGAACTCGCTGTTCGAGGACAACGCGGAGTTCGGGCTCGGCCTGCGGTTGGCGGCCGACCTGCACACGGCGCTCGCGAAGAAGCGGCTCGCCGAGCTCCGCACCGAGATCGGC
>JAYUEA010000239.1:0-5511 GCA_043739465.1 Propionibacteriaceae bacterium | reverse complement strand
CGGCCTCGGCCTTCTGCTCCGGAGTGCGGTAGTCGGAGATGATGACCAGCACCATCGCGGTCACGAACGCGGCCGAGATCGAGATGATGTAGAGCACGATCGGCTTGAAGACCGGGATCGTCAGCAGCGAGGTGAAGGCGAAGGCGCCCGTGGTGACGCCGCCGCCGATGCCGGTGATGAGACCGCCGACGAGGCAGCCGACCAGCATGCGGGGGTAGATCCGCTTGAAGCGCAGGTGGATGCCGTACAGGCTCGGCTCGGAGATGCCACCCAGCAGGCCTGCGGCGAGAGCACCCGTCGCGGTCTGCCGCATCTGTACGTCCTTGTCGCGTATCGACAGGAACAGAACCCCAGCGGTGGCGCCGAAGCAGGCGAAGTTCCACGAACCCATGGGGCCCTGGATGAAGTCGTACCCAAGGGTCTGGATGTTGAGCAGCATGAGCGCGTTCAGCGGCCAGTGCAGGCCCAGCGGGACCAGGAACGGGTAGATCAGCGGGATCAGGATCGCGAACAGGATCGGTGCGTGACCGTTGAGCCATGCGAGGCCGCCGCCGATGCCGCTGCCGAGCCAGATGCCCAGCGGGCCGAGGAGGAATGCGGTGAGCGGGATCATGACGACCATCGACAGGAACGGCACGAAGACCATCTGGATGCTGTCGGGGATGAGCTTCTTGAGGAACTTGTACAGCGGCGCGAGGATCGCGACCATGATCAGCGGCACGAACACCTGGCCGCCATAGTCGTTCAGCTGCATCGGCAGGCCGAATACGTTCGCGACACAGGAGACGGTGCCGAGAGTCGAGTTCGTCGAGCAGGTCACGCCGGGGACCGAGGCCAGCAGCGTCTTCGCGTCGTGCACGGTGAGGCTGACGAAGTTCGGCGTCATGACCGCGCCCATGATGGTCGCGCCCAACCACGGGTCGACGTTGAGCTTCTTCGCGGCGTTGTACGCCACCATGATCGGCAGGAAGTAGAACACCGCGCGCCACATGGCGTCGACGAAGACCCACGACGCGCTCTTGTCAGCGGCGCGGAAGTCGACGATCCCGAGGGCGTCGAGCACAGCGGCGAAGGCGATGATCAGCGACGCGCCCAGCAGCACGCCCAAGAGCGGGCGGAAGCTGTCGGACAGGTACTCGAAGAAGCTGTCGAGCCACGCGAACTTGCCGCGGCCCTTGGCGCGCTCGGCCGCCTTGACGTCGGCGTCACTCACCGTGCCGCTGCTCACGGACTTCATCGACGGCAGGTTCATGATCTGCTGGTAGGTCGTCTGGACAGCGCCGCCGATGACGACCTGGTAGCGGTCGCCGCTCTGGGGCACCACTCCGAGGACTGCCGGGACGTTGTCCAGCGCCTTCTCGTTGACCTTGGTCGCGTCCTTGAGGACGAACCGGAGTCTTGTCGCGCAGTGCGTCACGCTGATGATGTTCTCGGGTCCGCCGACCTCAGCCACGATGGCTTCAGCAGCAGTTCCCTGCGTTGTGGACGTCATTGTTCATTCCTGTTCTACTCGCGACACTTGCCCGGGGGGAAACAAAAAGGCCCGGGAGGCACCGAAGTGCGATCCCAGGCCTAGCCTCTTTCGAGTAACAACCCTGCTGAGCGTCTTGCTCGTTCCGGACACTAACACGTGCCTCTGGGGTTGACTATGGGAGGGTACCCCTTCGACTGACGGGTTCGCCCGAGGGTGAGAGCGACCTATGGTGGTGCCCATGTTCACCGGATTCCCCGAGGCGGCTCTCGACTTCTACGACGACCTCGAGACGGACAACAGCAAGTCGTACTGGACCGCGCACGCGGACGTGTACGCCACGTGTGTCAAGGCGCCCATGGCCGCGCTCACGGATGCGCTGGCCGAAGAGTTCGGCGAGGCGAAGATGTTCCGGCCGAACAGAGACGTGCGGTTCTCCGCCGACAAGTCGCCCTACAAGACCCACCAGGGCGCGTACGTGCCTGCGGGTCCCGCGCTCGGCTGGTATGTGCAGATCTCCGCTGCCGGGCTGCTCACCGGTGCCGGCTTCTACCAGGCCACCCCCGACCAGCTGCGACGCGTACGCGAGATCATCGCCGGGCCGCGTGGCAGCGAGCTGGAGAAACTGATCGCGCCCCTGACGAGGAAGGGCTGGGAGGTCGGCGGCGACACCGTCGCGACGGCTCCTCGTGGGTACGACAAGGACCAGCCGCGGATCGCCCTGTTGCGCCACAAGACGCTGAGCGTGAGCCACACGTACGGGTTCGACCCGGTCATCGGTTCCCCCGCGTTCGCCGACGCGGTCCGGGCCGACTGGCGCGCCGGACGACCCCTCGTCGAATGGTTCGCCGAGATCCTGTAGACGATCTCCGGCCCTCCTGCGAGGGCGCCACAGACCCATGGACGTCGCGAACCGCCACCTTCTCTGGCTTATCAGGCGCCCGGACCCCACTGACAACGCCAACCGCCACGTTCTCCGGGTTCTGAGGCACCGTGGAGCGCTGAAAACCCCTGCATCGGGGCGGTTCGCGCGCTGGCCCACTTCCAATGCCTTCACAACCCCGGCAACGTTGCGGCTCGACCCGCTTTGCCGCGGGCAGGGCCACCACGGCTAGGCCGAGGTTCGCTCCGGAACGACGAACCGCGACCGCGCAGGCGTCGGATGGTCCTGTACAGCCCCGGTTCGAGCTGGTGGGTTACACCCCGAGGCGCGCCCGCCTCAGAAGCTCACCCTCGGTCTGGTTCGAGCTGGGCACGTGGCCGGGCAACGGCAGGATGCGCTCGTGGATGGCGTCGACGATCCACTCCGGCTGCGGGAAGTACAGCGACTCCAGCTCCGGGGCGGGCGTGACGTGGTTCCGCGAGCCCACGACGACGACGGGCGCGTCGAGGTCGTCGAAGGCCACCTGCGACACGTTCGTGGCGATCGTCTGCATCACCGAGCCGCGCTCGACGGCGTCGGACGACAGCACGAGGCGGCCGGTCTTCTTCACCGACTCGAGCACCACCGAGTAGTCGAGCGGGCAGACGAACCGGAGGTCGACGACCTCGGCCGAGATGCCGTACTTCTCCTGCAGCTCGTCCGCGGCCTGCAGCGCCCGGTACAGGGTCGCGCCGTACGTGGCGATCGTGACGTCCGTGCCCTCGCGGCGCACGACCGAGGTGCCTTCCGGCGTCTCGTAGTACCCCTGCGGCACGCCACCGGGCTCGAACTGCTCGCCCATGTCGTACAGCAGCTGGGACTCGAGGAAGACGACCGGATCCGTACCAGACAACGCAAGGTTCAGCATGCCCTTGGCGTCGGTCGGGGTCGTCGGGAAGTAGACCTTCAGACCGGGGATGTGGTGGACGAGCGCCGACCAGTCCTGGCTGTGCTGAGCGCCGTACTTGTTGCCCACCGACACGCGCATGACCAGCGGCATCTTCAGCAGGCCGGCCGACATCGACTGCCACTTCGCGGCCTGGTTGAAGACCTCGTCACCCGCGCGACCGAGGAAGTCGCAGTACATGAGCTCGACGACCGCGCGGCCGCCGCACAGGGCGTACCCGACACCGGCGCCGATGATGGCTGCCTCGGAGATCGGCGAGTTGAACAGGCGACGGTACGGGAGGAGCTCGGTCAGCCCGCGGTAGACGGCGAACGCGCCGCCCCAGTCACGGTTCTCCTCGCCCCAGGCCGCCATCGTCGGGTCGATGGAGAACCGGTGCGCCATGGCCTCGAACAGGCCGTCGCGGAACTGGTACATCTTCACCTTCGAGACCGGCTTGCCGTCAGAGTCCTTGGCAGTACGGATCTTGTTCGCGATCGCCTTGACGCGGGCGTTCTCGGCCAGCGGCTGCAGCAGCTCGGGCTCACCGGAGCCGAACGACTCCACGTGGCTGTTCGAGAGCATGACCGACTCGACGAACTGCGCGTCGACCCGCGGGCACTCCTCGTCGTTCGTGGCGAGCGTCAGCACCTTCGTGATGCGCTCGACGATGCCGGCGTGCAGGTCCTCGACCTGGGTCCTGGTCGCGACCTTCTTGCTCACCAGCAGGTTCGTGAAGGCCTCGATCGAGTCGGCCTGCTCCCACAGCTCCATCTCCTCCTTCGTGCGGTACGAGGAGGCATCGGACGGCGAGTGGCCGGAGATGCGGTACGTGATCGTGTCGAGCAGCACCGGGCCTTGGCCCTTCAGCAGCAGCTCCTTCTTGCGACGTACGGCGTCGGCCACGGCCAGCGGGTCGTACCCGTCGACGCGCTCGGCGTGCATCGCCTCGGGGTTGACGCCGGCGCCGACCCGCGCCAGCACGTCGTAGCCCATCGTCTCGCCGTCGGTCTGGCCACCCATGCCGTAGAAGTTGTTGAAGAAGTTGAACAGGATCGGCGGGTTGCCACCGTCGGACTCACGCCACAGGTTGCGGAATTGGTCCATCGCGGAGAACATCATGGCTTCCCAGACCGGACCACAGCCCATGGACGCGTCGCCGATGTTGGCGATGACGATGCCAGGCTGGTGGTTGATCCGCTTGAACAGCGCGGCGCCCTGGGCGATCGGCGCGGAGCCGCCGACGATCGCGTTGTTCGGCATCGAGCCGAACGGGGTGAAGAACGCGTGCATCGAGCCGCCCATGCCCCGGTTGAAGCCGGACTTTCGGGCGAAGATTTCGGCGAGCGTACCGAACAGGATGAAGTTCTCGGCCAGCTCAGCCTCGGTCCCGTGCGGGATCTTCTCGGCGTAGCGCAGCGTCTCGCCGTCGAGGAAGCCGGCCATGATGCTGGACAGCTTGCCCGGCTCGAGCTTGCGCACGGCAGAGAACGACTTGGCGAGGATCTCGCCGTGGCTGCGGTGCGAGCCGAAGATGAAGTCGTCGACGCCGAGCTCGGCAGCCTGGCCGACGGACGCGGCCTCCTGGCCCATGGACAGGTGCGCCGGGCCCATGTGGTTGTACTCGACGCCCTGCCACCCGCCGGTGATCTTGATGGAGTTGAGCATGGTCTCGAACTCGCGGATGGCGAGCATGTCGTGGAGCATCGCGACCAGACCGTCGGCACCGTGGCGCTTCTTCTCGGCGGCGAAGTCCATCGTGTAGGCGTTGATCGGGATCTCGGGGACCGTCACCGATCCGCGGGCGCGGACCGAAGCCGGGTCGACGGTAAGGGACTTGGGCATGTGTTTTCGTCCTTCTGACTAGACGCGGATGGCCCAGACGGCTTCGCGGATACCTTCGGAAACTGTGGGATGGGGGAAGACGACCTGTCGGAGGTCGCTGACGGTGAGCTCGGTCTCGAGCGCCACGGCGGCGCCCCAGATGGTCTCGGGGGCGTACGTGCCGAGCATGTGGATGCCCTTCACGAGGCCGGTGCCCTTCTCGGCGATGACCTTGACGGCCCCAGCTTTGGACAGGCCGTTCTCGGCGACGAAGCGGCCGCTGAGCAGCAGCGGGACGGTGACCGTGGCGACGTCGAGGCCGCGACGCTTCGCCTCGGCCTCGGTGAGGCCGACGCCTGCCGACTCGGGCATGGAGTAGACCGCCCACGGGATCGTGTCCCAGCGCAT
>JAYUEA010000238.1:0-16564 GCA_043739465.1 Propionibacteriaceae bacterium | reverse complement strand
GATCCAACTCGATCGTCGTACGCATGCATCCAAAATAACATCTCGGTGCAAGTCCGTCTGCACACGCGTGCGAGGCCGCCGGTCAGGCTCGGGATTCTTCGGCGATGCGTTCGTGATGGCGTACGACCTCGGTGACGATGAACTGCAGGAACTTCTCCGCGAACTCGGGGTCGAGACCCGCGTCTGCGGCGAGCTGCCGCAGGCGCCGTATCTGCTGCTCCTCCCGACTCGGGTCAGCGGCCGGGAGGCCCTTGGCCGCCTTGAGCTCCCCCACGCTCTGGGTGATCTTGAAGCGCTCTGCCAGCAGGTGGACGAGGGCCGCGTCGAGGTTGTCGATCGACGAGCGGGCTGCGGCCAGCTCGGCCGGGATATCGGACATCAGATGATCACCAGCTCGATCCGCTGGAACTCCTTGACGTCGGTGTAGCCCGTCGACGCCATGGACCGGCGCAGCGCCCCGACGAGGTTCATCGAGCCGTCCGGCGTCACCGACGGACCGTTCATGATCTCGTCGAGACAGCCGATGGTTTCGAACTTCGCGCGCTCGCCACGGGGCAGTCTGGCGTGCCACGCCTCAGCCCCCCAGTGGTAGCCCTTGCCCGGTGCCTCGGTGGCCCGCGCCAGCGGGGCCCCGACCATGACCGCGTCGGCGCCGCAGGCGATGGCCTTGGCGATGTCGCCGGAGCGGCCGACGGCACCGTCGGCGATGACGTGTACGTAGCGGCCGCCCGACTCGTCGAGGTAGTCGCGACGGGCCTCCGCGACGTCGGCGACGGCGGACGCCATCGGCACCTCGATGCCCAGGACGTCCCGGTTAGCGTGGCGAGCGCCGCCACCGAAGCCGACCAGGACGCCTGCCGCGCCCGTACGCATGAGGTGGAGGGCGGTCTGGTACGTGGCGCACCCGCCGACGATGACGGGCACGTCGAGGGTCCGGATGAAGGTCTTGAGGTCGAGCGGGTCGGCGTCCTTCGAGACGTGCTCGGCGGAGACCGTCGTGCCGCGGATGACGAAGAAATCGGGGGATGCCTTCACCACGACATCGGCGAACTCGCGCGTGTTCTGCGGCGATAGGGAACCTGCGACAGGTACGCCGGAGGCCCGGATCTCGGCCATGCGCGCCTCGATGAGCTCGGGCTTGATGGGTGCGGCGTACAGCTCCTGCATGCGCTTGGTCGCCGTCACCTGGTTCTCGATGGCGGCCAGCTCGTCGAACAGGGGTGCCGGGTCGTCGTAGCGGGTCCACAGCCCCTCGAGGTTGAGCACGCCCAAGCCTCCAAGCTTGCCCATGGCGATCGCGGTCGCCGGCGACATCACCGAGTCCATGGGCGCGGCGACGATCGGGAAGTTCAGCCTGATCGCGTCGATGCGCCAGGTGAGGTTGACCTCCTCGGTGCCGCGGGTGCGCCGCGAAGGGACGAGAGCGATCTCGTCGAACGAGTACGCCTTGGAGGCGCGACGGCTGCGTCCGATGTCGTACATGGCCTTGTCAGCCTCCGTAGTTGGGGGCCTCGACGGCCATCTGGATGTCGTGGGGGTGCGACTCCCGCAGCCCGGCGGCGGTGATCCGTACGAACCGGCCCCGCTCGTGCATCTCGGGGATGGTCGCTGCGCCGGTGTAGAACATCGACTGCCTCAGGCCGCCGATGAGCTGGTACGCGACCGCAGCGAGCGGGCCGCGGTAGGCAACCTTTCCCTCGATGCCCTCAGGGACGAGCTTGTCGTCGCTGGAGACGTCGGCCTGGAAGTAGCGGTCCTTCGAGTACGAGGCCTGGCGGCCGCGCGCCGCCATCGCGCCGAGCGAGCCCATGCCGCGGTACTGCTTGAACTGCTTGCCGTTGATGAACACCAGCTCGCCGGGCGACTCGTCGCAGCCCGCGAGCAGGGAGCCCACCATGACGGTGTCGGCCCCCGCCACGAGCGCCTTGGCGATGTCGCCCGAGTACTGCAGGCCACCGTCGCCGATCACCGGCACGCCGGCCGGCTGGCAGGCGCGGGAGGCCTCGTAGATGGCCGTGACCTGCGGGACGCCCACGCCGGAGACGACGCGGGTCGTACAGATCGAGCCCGGTCCGACGCCGACCTTCACGCCGTCGACGCCCGCCTCGACCAGGGCCTTCGCACCCTCGTACGTGGCGACGTTGCCCGCGACCACGTCGACCAGCGCCGTGGCGGGGTCGGCCTTGAGCCGGCGGATCATGTCGACGACCGCTTTGCTGTGACCGTGGGCGGTGTCGACGATGAGCAGGTCGACGCCCTCCTCGATCAGCGACATCGCGCGCTCGTAGCCGTCTCCGAAGAAGCCCACGGCCGCACCGACGCGGAGCCGGCCGAGGTCGTCCTTGGTGGCCAGCGGGTGCTTGTTGGACTTCACGAAGTCCTTCAGCGTGAACAGGCCTTTGAGCTTCCCGTCGGCATCGACCAGCGGCAGCTTCTCGATCTTGTTCACGGCCATCAGCTTGAGGGCCTCCTCGCCGCTGATGCCGGCCCGGCCGGTGATCAGGGGCATGGGGGTCATGACGTCGCGTACGAGCCGCGTGGGGTCGTCCTCGAACCGCATGTCGCGGTTCGTGACGATGCCCAGCAGGCGCATGTCGTCATCGACGACCGGGACGCCCGAGATCCGGAAATGGCCGCACATCTCGTCGACCTCGCCGATCGTCTTGTCGGCGGTGATGGTGATCGGCTCCTCGACCATGCCGGCCTCGGAGCGCTTGACGCGGTCGACGTGGGCCGCCTGGTCGGCGATCGAGAGGTTGCGGTGGAGGATCCCGAGGCCACCCTCGCGGGCCATGGCGATCGCCATCCGCGACTCGGTGACGGTGTCCATGGCAGCGCTCAGCAGCGGGATCCGTACCGAGACCCGTTTCGACACCTTGCTCGTGGTGTCGCAGCTCGACGGGATCACATCGGACTCGTTCGGGAGGAGCAGCACGTCGTCGAACGTGAGCCCCATCATCGCGAACTTCTCCGGCACACCTGCTGCAGTCAGCTCCGAGGTCATGCGCCACCTTTCGCTAGGCGCTCATCCTAACGGCGTGGGGCGACGCCGCCGGATTGTTGGGCCGACCCCGGACGGCGAGCACGACCACGCCCAGCAGAGTTGCCAGGGTGGCGCCCCAGAGCGGCGCGACACCGACCCACTCGACGGCCCACAGGACCGTCAGGCCCATCACGACGACCGCGAGGAACCGGCGGATGGCCCGGCGCCGAAGCGGCAGGCAGGCCACGAAGACGCCTCCCCAGAGCAGGTACCAGGTCTGCAAGGCCGGCGACAGCAGCGCGAGGACGACGAGGGAGCGGCCGAGGAACGCGATCGGCGAGGATGGCAGGGTCCGGATGGCGTCGCGCAGGATCCACAGGGCTGCGAGGGCGAGCCCGATCGGGCCGAGGACGCCGAGGGCACCCGAGAACGACGTGAAGCCGAGGCGGGAGACCAGGTCCGCCAGCAGAGAGCTGGGGGCGATGGTCACCACGCTGTACGGGGAGCCGCTGCCGGTCAGCCAACCCCAGCCGAGACCCGTGGCCCACGTGACCAGCACGAACGTGGCGATAGCGACGACGGCGATGACCACGGCGCGTACGAGCAGCTGCGGCCAGGGCCGACGGGTACCGGCGCGGCTGGTCGCGGCGATCGCCAGACCGGCCAGGGCCAAGGGCTGCTTGACTCCGACCGCAAGACCGAGGACGACAGCGCCGACCAGCCAGCCGCGGCGCCCCTGGGACGCGAGCCAGACGGCCACGGCTGCCAGACCGACGGCGAGGGCGTCGTTGTGCGCTCCCCCGACGACGTGGACCAGGACGAGCGGGTTGAGCAGGATCAGCCACGCGGCGGTGTCGGCGTCGCCGCCGGCGCGCTCCGCGAGGCGGGGCAGGCAGAGACCGATCAGGACGAGGCCGAGGATCGCCGGCACGCGCATGGCGGCCACCGAGACGATCGCGTTCTCGCCCGTCACCTTCACGACCCAGCTCTGGATCTCGAGCGCGAGCGGGGGATAGACCGTCGTCTGGCCCTTCCACCACGCGTCGACCAGCCCCGAGAACGGGCTGCCGAGGGTGGCCATGGGCGTCGTGTACGGGTCGTGGCCGTGCGCGACCAGCCACCCCTGCTCGGCGTAGGCGTAGGCGTCACGGGAACCCACCGGCGGTGCCACCAGAAGCGGCAACGACCACAGCGCCAGGAACAGCCACCGTGTCCGTGCGACCACGTGCCGTACGAGCCCCCAGCCCAGCGCCATGGCCAGCACGCCGAGCAGACCCAGTCCGCGACCCAGCCAGCGGACCGCGAACGAGGAGTCGGCGGGGGTCGTGCCGAAG
This sequence comes from Propionibacteriaceae bacterium, assembly GCA_043739465.1. Taxonomy (GTDB): domain Bacteria; phylum Actinomycetota; class Actinomycetes; order Propionibacteriales; family Propionibacteriaceae; genus Fen-668. Next base: position 12,247 of record JAYUEA010000238.1, on the reverse strand, counting down.
CCGGTGTACGAGAGGGCGACCGCCGCGGTCGCGACGAGGATCGAGCCGACCAGACCTGTACCGGCGCCGACAACCGTGCGCCGCCGCGACCCCGTACTCATGGCTGGAATGTACGCCATGGCTCGCCCGCCGACGCCGGGGCCTACTTCGCCAGCTCGGCCTCGATGCGCTCGCGCATCCGTACATGGATGGCGTCGGCCTGCTCCTCCCAGCCGAACACGCAGACCGACAGCGGCCCGTCGTAGCTGGTCTCGCGCAGGTAGCCGAAGATCTCGTCCCACGCGATCTCGCCGTTGCCGATCTCGTTGTGCTGGTGGATCCGGGCGTCGATGCCAGGCGGGTTGACGATGTAGCGGTTGCCCACGTTCGCGAGGTGGTTGAACACGTCGGACACGTGCACGTGGGCGAGCTTGTCCCCCGCGTACGCCATCATCTCTCGCACGTTGCCCTGACCCTGCGACAGGTGGAAGGCATGCGCGCAGCAGAACTCGTAGTTGAACCAGTCCTTGTTGACGCCGCGCACGATGTCGACCGCACGGGCGTTGGTCTCGACGAAGTCGTACGGATGCGCCTCGATGGTGCACGCGATCCCGTACTTCTCGAAGTCCGGCACCAGCTCCTCGACGGACGCATAGAACGCCCACTCGCACTCGGTCGGCCGGTTCGGGTCGCCCGACAGCTCGGTCGCGATCAGCGGCACCTCGAGGTCATTGGCGATCTGTAGGAGCCGGCGGAAGTTGCGCACGTGGGCCTTGCGCGTCCACTCGTCGGGCGAGGACCAGTTGAAGACCGGGTTGAACGTCCAGATCTTCACTCCGGACTCCGCCATCGCCTTCTTCACAGTCGCGATGTCGGCGTCGTTCACCTTCGGGTAGTGGTGCCACTCGTGGAAGTCGGCGCGGGGCGACAGCTCGATGTACTGGTAGCCGAGCTCCGCGGCCTTGTAGCACTCCTCGGCGACCGAGAGGTGCGGGTGGTACATGCTCGGGTCGAGCAGGATCTTGACCATCTGCGGTTCTCCTTCGAGTGTGGGAGTCAGGCCTGGAACGTGGTGCCGGAGACGGCGGGTACAGCGTGCCAGGTACGGTCTGCGGCGGAGGCTACGACCGCCTCGTCCGCCTCCGCCGCGGCCCAGGCGTCACCCGCGGACGGGGCGACCTGTCGCCCGGTCACCACGGACTCAAGGAACAGTTTGGCCTCGATGACCTTGGAGTCGTCGAAGCTCATGGTCTGGCCGGGCCCCGGCTGGAAGCGTGCGAAGTCGCCGTGGCCGGCGTCGCTCATCACCGAGGTGTAGCCACGATGGCTGCCCTCGCCGACGATCAGCACCTGCAGGTGCTGCGGATGCTCGAACGACCAACGGAGCGAGCCCTGCGTGCCGTACACCTCGACCACGTACTCGGCGCGCGGACCCATCGCCACCCGCGAGGACTCCAGGGTGACCAAGGAGCCGGCCTCCGTCCGTGCGAGGACGGCGACGTAGTCCTCGTTCTCGACGTCGCGACGCTCGTCGCTCACCGCCACCGCCGCGTGACCGACGCCCACGCCAAGGGGCAAGGGCCGAGACGTGATGAACGTGTCCGTCATCGCGCTGACCTCGGTCACCCGGGTGCCCAGGACGAACTGCGCAAGGTCGATGCCGTGGCTGAGGAGGTCTCCGACGACGCCTGCGCCGGCCTGGGCGCGGTTGTAGCGCCAGGTGAACGGTCCCTCCGGCGAGGACGCGTAGTCGGCGATCAGCCAGACCCGTGCGTTGGTGATCCGCCCGAGCTTGCCGCTGAGAACCAGGTCCCGTGCGTGAGCGACGGCCGGCTGGTGGCGGTAGTTGAAGCCGGACGCCGTGGCCAGGCCAGCCGCGGCGGCACCCTCGGCGATCTCACGGCTCTGGGCCGCGTTGACGCCCATCGGCTTCTCGATCCAGAACGGCTTGCCGGCCGCGATGGCCGCCATCGCGATCTCGTGGTGGAGGAAGTTCGGTGCGCAGATCGAGACGGCCTCGACCTCGGGGTCGTCCAGCACCTCGTGGTAGTCGGCGACGGCCCGCTCGAAACCCAGCGCCAGTGCGGCCCGCTGGTTAGCCGGTACGGGGTCGGCGGCAGCCACCAGTCGGGCCTTCACGCCCAGGTCGGGGTAGCGCTCGGCGACCTGGGCGAAGCCGCGGCTGTGCAGCCGACCCATCCAGCCCAGGGCGATGACCCCGACTCCGATCTCTCTCACGTGCCGTCCTTCTCGTTCTCAGTGGAGAACGGCGCCCTTCATGAACTGAAGGGCGCCGCTGTTCTTCAGTCCTCGGTCACCGGTTCTTACGCTCATCGATGATGATCGCGATCACGATGATCGCGCCCTTGACGACCTGCTGCCAGAAGGGCGACACATTCATCAGGTCCAAGCCGTTGTTGATGATGCCGATGATCAGGGCGCCGACGATCGTGCCCCAGATCGTGCCGACGCCGCCCGAGAAGCTGGTTCCGCCGATGACCGCCGCCGTGATGGCGTCGAGCTCGATGCCGACGCCCAGCGTTGGCTGTCCCGAGCCGATACGCGCCGACAGGATGACGCCGGCGAGACCTGCGAGCAGGCCGGATACCGCGAAGATGCCGATCTTGACCTTGCTGATGCGGATGCCGGAGACGCGCGCGGCCTGCTCGTTGCCACCGATGGCGTACGTGTGACGACCGAAGCGCGTGTAGTTCAGCACGAGGTGCGCGGTGACCGCCACGATCGCGAGGATCCAGATCGGTACGGGGATGAACAGCAGGTTGCCCTGCCCGATCCAGTCGTACGAAGGACTGAGGCGGGAGACCGGGCGACCATTGGAGTAGATGAGCGCGATGCCTCGCGCGGACGTCATCATGCCGAGAGTCGCGATGAACGGCGCGATCTTGAACCCTGCGATCAGGGTGCCGTTGATCAGACCCAGCAGACCGCCCACAAGGATGCCGGCGACCACTGCGAAGAGCACGGGCAGGTGGAGTCCGGGGAACATGATCACGGACGCGTCGGACATCTGCGCCAGGCTCGCGGAGACGACGGCGGAGACCGCCACGATTGATCCGACCGACAGGTCGATGCCGTTGATGATGATGACGAACGTCATCCCGGTGGCGATCACGCCGATGGCCGACACCTGACGGATGACGTTGATGAGGTTCTGCGTCGCGAGGAACGTGCCTTGGGTCAGCACGGTCAGCAGAATGACGAACAGAAGAAGGATCCCGATGATCGCGTACTTCTTGACGAAGGCTCCCACGTCGAACTTCTTGGTACCGGTCGTCGTGGCCGTGGTTGTCATCTGGCGCATTCCTCTCAGGCAGCCTGGCCGGCGGGGCCGGTGGCTAGTTGCATGATCTTTTCCTGCGTGGCTTCTGCACGATCGACGATCCCGCTGATGGACCCCTCGTGCATGACGACGATCCGATCGCTCATCCCGAGGACCTCGGGCATCTCGGAAGACACCATGATGACCGCCTTGCCCTCCTGGGCCAGCATGGACATGAGGCGATGGATCTCGGACTTGGCGCCCACGTCGATACCGCGGGTGGGCTCGTCGATCATGAGGATTTCCGGCAGCGTGAGCAGCCACCGGGAGATGAGTACCTTCTGCTGGTTCCCTCCGGAGAGGTTCTGGATCAGCTGGCGCAACGACGGGGTCTTCAGCGCGAGCGCGACCCGCTGTGCCTCGCAGTCGGTGTCGATGCGGCGGCTCTGGAGGATCCCGGACGGCGAGTACCTGGGCAGTGCCGCCATGATCATGTTGTCGCGGACCGACAGCACACTCATGATGCCGGTCAGCTTCCGGTCCTCGGTCAGCAGACCCATGCCGCTCGCGATCGCGTCGCTGGGGTTGTTGATTGCCCGGACCTTGCCATTGATCGTGATCTGGCCCGACGTCGCCTTGAAGACGCCGAACAGGGTCTCGAGGACCTCGGTGCGACCGGCTCCCATGAGGCCCGCGAACCCCAGGATCTCGCCGCGTCGCAGGTCGAAGCTGACGTTCTTGACGAGGTGGCCCCGGTTGAGGCCCTTGACGGACAGGATGACCTCGCCGATCTCGGCCTCGAGCTTGGGGAACATCTGGGTGAGCTCGCGCCCGACCATCAACGCGATCAGCTTGTCACGGTTGAGCTGTGAGGCCGGCAGCGTGCTGACCAGCCGACCGTCACGGAACACGGTGACGTAGTCGACGATCTTGAACACCTCGTCCATCTTGTGCGTGATGTAGATGATCGCGGTGCCGTTGGTCCGCAGCTGCCGGATCATCCGGTGCAGGTGCTCGACCTCATGCTCGGTGATCGCGGACGTGGGCTCGTCCATGATGATGAGCTTCGCGTCGAAGCTGATCGCCTTCGCGATCTCGACCATCTGGGTCTGCGCGATGCTCAGGTCCTTCATGTACGCCTTGGGGTTGATCGAGATCTCCCAGCGCGCGAACAGGGCCGCGGTGTCGGCGTTCATGCGCCGGTAGTCGATCAGGCGCGCCACGTTCACTGGCTCGCGCCCGAGATAGATGTTCTCGGCGACGGTCATGTTGGGAACTGGGGAGAGTTCCTGGTGGATCATCGAGATCCCCAGTCCGAGACCGGTCTTGGTGTCGGGGATGGTCACATCGTGGCCATCGAAATGGATGGTGCCACCGTCGGGGTGGTACATCCCGATCAGCACCTTCATGAGGGTGGACTTGCCGGCCCCGTTCTCACCCATCAAGGCCTGGACGGTGCCCGGGCGGACCTCCAGGTCGACGTTGTCGAGGGCAACGACGCCCGGGAAGGTCTTGGAGATGCCCTTCATCCTGAGCAGGAACTCGTCCGTCATGTTCGACCTCGTTGTCTGAAGGTGGCGGCCCACCGGTGGATCTTCGCTTGCTGCGAGGACTTGCACGGTGCGGTGCGGGGAGCGATCCCCGCACCGCACCAGTCTTGCTCAGCTACTACTGGAACTTCGACATGTTGTCAGGAGTCACCAGCTGGTAGGGGATGTCGACGTAGCCCTTGACCGTCTGGCCACCGGCCAGGCTGATCGCAGCATCGACGCCGCCCGCGCCCTGGCCCTTGGCGTCCTGGAAGACGGTGACCGCGAGGCCGCCGGCCTTCATCGCAGCCAGTGCGTCAGAGGTCGCGTCCACTCCACCGACGATGATCTTGCCGGTCTTGCCAGCTGCCTTGATGGCGTTGATGGCACCCAGCGCCATCTCGTCGTTGTTGGCGCACACGACGTCGATCTGGTCACCTGACTGCAGCCAGTTCTCCATGATCGACTGGCCCTTTTCGCGGTACCAGTTGCCGGCCTGGGTCTTGGTGACCTTCATGCCGGGGTTCTTGGCGACGACGTCGTTGCAGCCCTTGGTCCGGAGCTGCGCGGCCTCGTTCGCCGGATCTCCCTGCAGGATCACGACGTTGCCCTTGCCGTTCGCCAGCTTGGCGAGCTCCGTCATCTCCAACGTTCCGGAGACCAGGGAGTCGGAGCCGACGTACGGGACCGTGTCAGGCAGGTTCGCCGGGCGACGATTCACGTAGACCAGCGGGATCTTGGCCTTGGTGGCCGCATCGGTCATCGGGCCCGCAGCGTCGGTGTCCACCGGCACCACGATGATGCCGTCAACCTTCTGCGATACGAAGTTCTCGACCTGACCCAGCTGGGTGTCCGCCTTCTCCCCCGCAGCCACGATCGTGATGTCCACGCCCTTGGCCTTGGCCTCGGCCGTCATGCCGTCCGCCACCTTCTGGAGGAACTGGTCGAGGATCGGGAACGTCACCCCGATCTTGAGCTTCTTGGTGGCTGCGGCGCCACTCGACGCCGCGGTGCCGCCGGTTGTCGTGGACGACGAGCAGGCGGTGAGGACGCTCGCGGACGCGAGTACCAGCACGGCGACCTTGAGTCCGAGTCTGTTGGCCATAATCCCTCTCTCACATGAATGGGGGACACGGTCTGCCCTGGAGCGCTAGTGGAGGAGCCGCCACTGGCCCATCCGTGTTTGTCAACCAAGAGCTTCACGCATCATCCGGTCACGACATCGTGTCCGGTGGCAAGAACCTACGTTTGACTTGACCTGTTGTCAATACAAAAGGACAAGACGGGAAGTGGGTTCGAGGTAACGATCCGGCAACACTGACGTGTGGGCAGTGGTCATCAGGGCACGCCTCGGCGGGCACCCCGCGATGGCGGGATGACCTCCGAAAAGGTGGGTGTCAGGCGTAGAACGCCGGCTTGGCGATCATCGTGATCGGGACCTCGCCGTCCTCGCTGAGGGCCTTCACCCCGGCGTCGCAGACGACTGCCGCGGCGTAGCCGTCCCACGAGGAGGAGCCGGCGTGGCGCCCCTCGGAGACCGCGCTGATCCACTCCTGGACCTCAGTGACGAACGCGCCGTAGAAGCGGTCGTTGTGGTCGCGGGTGATCCGGTTGCGAGCCCCGGACGCGTCCCGTACGTCGATGACGTTCTGGTCAGCCAATGACACCACGCCCTTCTCTGCCACGGCCTCGCAGCGGATGTCGTACCCGTACTGATGGTTGACGAAGACCTCGTCGTCCACCCGGACGCCCGACTCGCTGGTCAGGATGAGGACCAGCGGGTCCTGGAGATGCGGGAACCGAAGGCTGGTCTTCTTCGGCTTGTCGACGCGAGCGGAGACGAACTCCTCCCCCAACAGCCAGCGGGTGGTGTCGATCTCATGGATCGCCGTGTCGTTGATCGCCATGTCCCACGTGTACGACTCGGGCACCGTCGGGTTCCGGTGGGCGCAGTGCACCATCAGCACCTCGCCGATCTCGCCGGAGTCGATCAGGGCCTTCATCTCGCGGTAGCTGCGGTCGAAGCGGCGCATGAACCCGACGGTGACGAGCTTGCGCCCGGCAGCCTGCTCGGCGTCCATGATCGTGATCGCGCCGTCAGCCGAGGGCGTGAGCGGCTTCTCGCAGAAGACCGGCTTGCCCGCGGCGATGCACGCGAGGACGTCCACCTCGTGAGCCGGCCCGACGCTGCAGATCATCACCGCGTCCACGTCGGGCGAGCTGATCAGCGAGGCGCTGTCAGGGAACGCCGCCGCACCGATGGACGTCGCCACCGCGGCGGCGTTGTCAGCGTTCACGTCGCTCACCGCGACGACCCGGCCGCCTGCGATCACGGAGTGGATGCGTGCGATGTGCGCCTTCCCCATACCGCCGGGGCCGATCATGCCGATACGTACAGTCATGTCAGTTCCCTTCCGGATCTCACAGGACGCCGAGGCCGAGAGAGGCCAGGTACTCGCGCGTGGCGACGGCGTTGTCGAACGGGTAGTCCTTCTCACAGCCGTACATGTCCTGCTCGCAGATGACGTAGAGCTCCTTGTCGAGGTCCGCAAGGGTCTCGATGAGGTCGCGCATGTCGGGCAGGCCGGCCGGCGGGGCCACGGAGCAGCCGCTCAGGTTGGCCTTCACGAACGGCCAGTCCTCGTCGTGCGCCTTCTTGACGATCTCGGGGTCCATCGCCTTGATGTGGACGTACTCGATGCGCTCGGGGTACTTGCGGGCGATCGCCATCGGGTCGCCACCGCCGTACACGATGTGGCCGGTGTCGAGGCAGAAGCCCACGTACTCGGGGTCCGTCGCCTGGAAGACACGGTCGATGTCGTCCTCGGTCTCGATGTGGCTGTCACCGTGCGGGTGCAGCACCATCGTGAGGCCGTAGTCCTCTTTCATGATCCGGCCGAGCTTGTTGGCGTTGGCGATGTACAGGTTCCACGCCTCGGTGCTGAGCACCTTGTCGTCGGTGTAGTCACCGGTCTTCTCGTCGCGGTACATGGGAGGCAGGTGCACCACGTACTTCGAGCCGATCGCTGCGTGGGTCTCACCGATGGAGCGGAAGAAGCGCTCCGTCTCGGCCCAGGCCTCGGCCTTGTGCAGGATGCCCCAGCCGGTGCCGGCGACGACCGTGAAGCCGTACTCGTCCATGACGGCTTTGAGCAGCTTCGGGTTGGTCGGGAAGTAGCCGTGCGGGCCCGTCTCCATGACCGAGAAGCCGGCCACGGCCATCTCCTCGAGGGCCTTGTCCCAGGCGACCTGCTTGTCGTCGTACGGGAACCAGACGCCCCACTGGTCGGGGCAGACGCCGATGGTCAGCTTGCTGTAGCGCGGATCCGGGTTGACGGCTTTGGAGGCAGCCATGAGTGGTGTTCCTTTCGAGTGCTCAGAGGGCTCGGAGGTCAACGCGGCCGGCTCCACGACGGGGCTGGCTTGTTCATACGGGACCATCGTTGGTTCCTTACTCCGAGAGGGCGGCTCGGGGCCACCGGCACGAGCCTATTGGGGGTGATTTGTACTGTCAACAGATCATTAGGTGGTTTCCCCGGCGTCGCGACGCCCATCACACCAGACGCGTCTGGGACCGACCCCAGCGGGTCGGCCCCAGACGAGCATTGACTGGTGTGACGGGTTCAGCCCCTTGTCAGGGTGCCGTCCCAGGTGGAGACCTTCTCCTTGGCGTGCTCCTCGGTGAACCACACGGAGGTCACCGCCTTGGTCTCGGTGAAGAACGCGACGCCGTCCTTGCCCATGGCGTGCAGGTCGCCGAAGAACGACTCCTTGTGGCCCGTGAACGGGAAGGTCGAGAACGGCACCGGGATACCCACGTTGATGCCGACCATGCCCGCATGGGTACGGCTGGCGAACTCCCGCGCGTGGTAGCCGGAGCTGGTGTAGATGCAGGACCCGTTGGCGAAGGGGTTGCCGTTCATGATGGTGATGCCCTCCTCGAAGTCCTTCACCCGCTTGATGCTCGTGACGGGGCCGAAGATCTCGTACGTGCCGGTCCAGTTGTCCGGTCCCACGTTGTCGAGCACGGTCGGGCCGACCCAGAACCCGTTCTCGTACCCGGCGACGCTCGCACCCCTGCCGTCGAGCACCACATCGGCACCCTCGCTGATGCCACGCTCGATGCAGGAGTCGATCCAGTCGCGGTGCTTGGCGGTGATCACCGGGCCGAGCTGGCTGTCGGGCAGGTAGGCCGGACCGAGCGTGAGCTTCGACGCCTGCGCCACCAGCATCTCGACGACCTGGTCGGCGACCGAGTCCTGGACGCACACCACCGGCAGCGCCATGCAGCGCTGACCCGCGCAGCCGTACGTAGAGTTGATGATGCCCGCGACGGAGCGCTCCAGAACGGCGTCCTCGAGCACGAGCGCATGGTTCTTGGCCTCGGTGAGCGCCTGGACACGCTTGCCAGCGCCGGCGGCGGTCGCGTAGATGTGCTTGCCGACCTCGGTCGAGCCCACGAACGTGATGCCGCGGACGTCGGGATGTACGAGCAGGCTGTCGGCCTCGACGCGCGAGCAGGTGACAAGGTTCGCCACGCCCTTGGGTAGGCCGGCCTCGACCAGCAGCTCCATCATGCGCATCGACGTCTGCGGCACCATCGAGGCGGCCTTCAGGACGAAGGTGTTGCCGGTGGTGATCGCGAACGGCAGCATCCAGCCCATCGGGATCATGGCCGGGAAGTTGTAGGGGGCGATGCCGACGAAGACGCCGAGGGGCTCACGGAACGACACCGTGTCGTAGCCCTTCGAGATGTTCATGGTCGTGTCGCCCTGCATGAGGTAGTGCGTCGAGCACGCACACTCGACGACCTCGATCGCCTTCAGCACGTCGCCGCGGGCCTCTGTGAGGACCTTGCCCATCTCGGTCGCGAGCAGGGTGCTCAGCTCGTCCAGGTGCTCGTCGAGGAGCTGCTTGAAGCGGAACATCAGCTGGATGCGCTGCGGCAGCGGGGTCGCGGCCCAGCCCGGGTACGCACGGGCGGCGGCGGCCACCGCGGAGTCGACCTCGTCCTGCGTACAGCAGGGAGCCTCGGCGATCTGCTCGCCCGTCGACGGGTTCATGACTGGCATGTAGATGCTCGTCCTCGACTCGCGCCAGTCGTTGTCGACGAGGTAGCGCAGGCGCTGGAGTCGAGCAGCGCTCTCCGTGGTCGCGGGGGCGACCTCCTGGGTCATTGCCATGTCAGTTCCTCTCTGGGTTGAGCTCGGTTGTCGTACTCAGCTGGTGTTCCGCGGCCTCCTGGTGCACCAAGGCAACGGCCGTGTCGACGGCCTGGGCAACGTCGCCGTCGGCCGGGTACAGCAGCGCCCGCCCGATGGCGAGCCCCATGGCCGACGGGTGCCTCAGGGCATCAGCCCACTGCGCGTACGTCTCGTCCGGAGCTCCGACCGGATCGCCACCGAGCAGCAGGCTCGGCAGCGTCGTGGCGTCGAGAACGCGGTGCATGTCAGCGACCACGGGGAGCTTCAACCAGGTACGGGCACTGGTGGCGCCCAGACCCGCGGCGATCTGGATGGACTTGATGACCGAGTCCGGGTCGAGCAGGTTGCGCACCTGGTCGCGTGCCACGCGTACGGACAGGAACGGCTCCACCACCGCCATGAGGCCGTTTCTCGCCAGTGCTGTGACGGCTCGTCCCGACGTCTCGAGCACGTTGGCGGTGGACACTTCCTCGAGGCAGACCCGAGTGAGCATCTTGCCGCCGTCCAGACCATTCGCCACGAGGGTGTCGACGTCGTAGCCCGTCCACCGGTCGTCGAACTCGAACTCAGCGCCCTGCAGACCACCCCGGTTCATCGACCCGATCACGATCTTGCCTTCGAGCAGGCCGGACAGGAGCAGGTCCTCAAGGATGTCCGCGGTGCCCAGGACGCCGTCGACGCCTGGGCGAGTCAGCGCGACCTCCAGGCGCCTCAGCAGATCGGCTCGCGATGCCATGGCGTTCGCGTCGCCTCGTACACCCAGGGCACCGCGCGCGGGATGGTCGGCGGCGACGATCAGCAACCGGCCGCCGTGCGAGGTGGGCCGGCGACGGTCGCGCCAGGCGCGCGTGATCTCGTCCGGGTCGGCCACCCGGCGGCGCGTCAGCTCCGCCGCATCGACCAGGCTCATGGCGCGACTCCCCCGACGAGCTCCCAGACCTCGTCGGGTGTCGGCATCGCGCTGGAGCACTCCAGCCTGGACGCGACCAGAGCACCCGCCCCGTTCGCGAACGTCAGCACCTTCTCCAGGCCCCAGCCGCTCATCAGCCCGTGGCAGACCGCGCCTCCGAACGCGTCGCCGGCGCCCAGGCCGTTGAGGACCTTCACAGGCACAGCCGGGACCTCGACCCGCTCGTCCGCGGTCATGGCCAATACGCCCTTCGGCCCCTGCTTGACGATGGCCAGCTCCACTCCACGCTCGAGGAGGGCATGCGCCGCTCGCTCCGGGTCGGTCTCACCAACAGCGACGCGGCACTCCTCACGGTTGCCGATGGCGACGGTGACATGGTCGAGCGCCACTGCGGCGTTGCGGGTTGCCTCCCCTTCCGACTTCCAGAACATCGGACGGTAGTCGAGGTCGAGCATGGTCAGCGGGCTGCGACCGCGCTCACGCCAGGCGGCCAGGTGGGCCTGACGGCTGGGATCCGCGGACAACCCGGTGAGGGTGGCCCAGAACACGCCGGCCTCGGCGATCTGGCGCAGCGGTAGGTCGGTCACCTCGATCCGCAGGTCCGGCGCCTGCGGGTAGCGGTAGAAGTACAGCGGGAACTCGTCGGGCGGGAAGATCTCGCAGAACGTCACGGGTGTGGGCAGCCACGGATCCGTACCCACGAAGTCTGTGCTGACGCCGAGCTCGGCGAGCTTGATGCGCACGAAGCGTCCGAACGGGTCGTTCCCGGTCTTGGTGATGATGGCGGAGCGGCGTCCGCACCGGGCGGCTGCGACGGAGACGTTCGTGGCGCTGCCGCCGAGGAACTTACCGAAGCTGGTGACCTCCTCGAGGGGAATGCCGATCTGGGTGGGGTAGATGTCCACGCCCACGCGGCCGATGCACACCACCTCGTAGGGGTCACCCATGAGCCCGATCCTTCTGCCGCGGCGTCACGTCGCCGACTCTGGCCCTCGCCATCCTGCCCGCGCGAGCGAGGTGGTGTCAAGGTTTGTAAAGACATTAGTCTATTCGGGTGACCCGTGTTCCTCTGTTTATGAAGGCCCACTTTGGGTTAACGTTCGCTCATGGCGACGCAGATCCAAGTGAGCATCGATCGCAACAGCCCGGTGCCTCTCTACCACCAGCTGGCGGAGCAGCTCGCCAGCGCCATCGACACCGGCGTGCTCAAGCCCGGAGACGCCTTCGAGAACGAGCTGTCGCTGGCGGACCGCCTCGATCTGTCCCGACCGACCGTTCGTCGGGCGATCGTCGAGCTCGTCACCCGTGGCCTCCTCGTCCGTCGCCGGGGCATCGGCACGACCGT
>JAYUEA010000237.1:0-1802 GCA_043739465.1 Propionibacteriaceae bacterium | reverse complement strand
CGGACCTTCTCCACCACGACGCCGCCCTCGAGGCCGGCGTTGATCGCGATCTGCTTGATCGGGGCCTCGAGCGCCAGGCGCACGATGTTGGCACCGGTCGCCTCGTCACCGACGAGGTCCAGCTTGTCGAACGCGGTGACCGACGCCTGCAGCAGGCACACGCCGCCACCGGCGACGATGCCCTCCTCGACGGCCGCCTTCGCGTTGCGCACGGCGTCCTCGATGCGGTGCTTGCGCTCCTTGAGCTCGACCTCGGTGGCCGCGCCGACCTTGATGACCGCAACGCCGCCGGCCAGCTTGGCCAGGCGCTCCTGCAGCTTCTCGCGGTCGTAGTCGGAGTCGCTCTTCTCGATCTCGGCGCGGATCTGGTTGACGCGACCGGCGATCTGGTCCGCGTCGCCAGCACCCTCGACGATGGTGGTCTCATCCTTGGTGATCGTGACCTTGCGGGCCCGACCGAGCAGCTCCAGGCCCGCGGTGTCGAGCTTGAGGCCGACCTCCTCGGAGATGACCTGCGCACCGGTCAGGATCGCGATGTCCTGCAGCATGGCCTTGCGACGGTCACCGAAGCCGGGCGCCTTGACGGCAGCCGACTTGAAGGTGCCACGGATCTTGTTGACGACGAGGGTGGCCAGGGCCTCGCCCTCGACGTCCTCCGCGATGATCGCAAGCGGCTTGCCGCTCTGCATGACCTTCTCCAGCAGCGGCAGCAGGTCCTTGACGGTCCCGATCTTGCTGTTGGCGATGAGGATGTAGGGGTCCTCCAGGACCGTCTCCATGCGCTCGGTGTCGGTCACGAAATAGGGGCTGATGTAGCCCTTGTCGAAGCGCATGCCCTCGGTGAGCTCGAGCTCGAGACCGAAGGTGTTGCTCTCCTCGACGGTGATGACGCCCTCCTTGCCGACCTTGTCCATGGCCTCGGCGATGATCTCGCCGACCGTGGTGTCAGCGGCGGAGATGGAGGCGGTGGAGGCGATCTGCTCCTTGGTCTCCACGTCCTTGGCGGCGTTGCCGATCGCCTCGACGACGCTGGCGACAGCGGCCTCGATGCCCTTCTTCAACCCCATCGGGTTGGCGCCGGCGGCGACGTTGCGCAGGCCCTCGCGCACGAGCGCCTGGGCCAGCACGGTGGCCGTGGTGGTGCCGTCACCCGCGACGTCGTCGGTCTTCTTGGCGACCTCCTTGACGAGCTCGGCGCCGATCTTCTCGTAGGGGTCCTCCAGCTCGATCTCCTTGGCGATGGAGACACCGTCGTTGGTGATCGTGGGGGCACCCCACTTCTTCTCCAGTACGACGTTGCGGCCCTTCGGGCCGAGGGTGACCTTGACTGCGTCGGCGAGCTGGTTCATGCCGCGCTCGAGACCGCGGCGGGCCTCTTCGTCAAAGGCGATCATCTTTGCCATGCGTCGTTCCTCCCGGTCGGGGACGTGCCGACCATGGGTGCCCGCGACGGACGACCGGACTGCCGGCCTCACCCAGTGATCTGGCACTCAACACGTTGGAGTGCTACCTCTATGTTGGCACTCGACCCCCGAGAGTGCAAGGCGCCCTCAGTCCAGCAGGGCCGACGGCACCAGCCGGACGGGGAAGGGCAGCGCCAGCTCGAACGCCTCGTCGCCGCGCAGGTGCGCGACCTGCTCATACCCCCCGGCGCGCAGCTCGAGCACGATCACCGACGGCACGTCCGGGTCGATCAGCCAGTACGACGCGGCGCCGGCCTGCTGCAGCCGGTCGCGCTTGAGCAGCAGGTCGAACCGGCGGGTGCTGGGCGAGAGCACCTCGACGGCGAGCAGCGGCGGCCC
>JAYUEA010000236.1:0-1803 GCA_043739465.1 Propionibacteriaceae bacterium | reverse complement strand
TCGCCTTGAGGTTGTAGCCAATATGGCTGTAGATGTACTTGTGGTCGTAGCCCAGAGGCAGGTCTCCGAGTTGCCACTCGAATCTCTTGAGGCACGTGTTTTCATGTCCGGTCTCGCAGTAGCAGTCGCGTCCCCAGTCGCGGAAGGACTCAACCTGTTTGCGAACGAGCGGTGACTTGACGAAAACGGCGCCGCCCTCGCCCGTGGTGATGTGGTGCGCTGGGTAGAAGCTCACCGTGGCGGTGTCCCCGAAACTGCCGGTGCGCTGACCGTCATAGGTTGAGCCGAGCGCGTCGCAGGAGTCCTCGACGAGCCACAGGTGGTGTTCCTTGCAGAGCTCGCGCACGGTGTCCAGATCGAAGGGATTGCCCAATGTGTGGGCCATCATGATCGCGCGGGTCTTGGGACCGATGGCCTCTCGCAGCCGTTCGGCGATCGCGTCGTACGTGCCGAGCTCGATGTCGACGACGACGGGGGTGAGGCCGTTCTGAATGATCGGGTTGACAGTCGTCGGGAAGCCGGCGGCAACGGTCAGGACCTCGTCTCCGGGCACGAGCGCACGCTTGCCCAGCTTGTGACTGGTCAGACCGCTGAGCGCGACAAGGTTGGCGCTTGAACCGCTATTGACGAATAGGGCGCTCCGGGTGCCGACATACCGGGCGAGAGCGCGTTCAAACAGCGGATGGAACCGTCCGGCGGTCAGCCAACCGTCGAGACACGCATCGACGAGCGCCGCAAAATCTTCGGGGTCGAGTACTTTGCCGGAAACCGGAACAACGGATTCCCCCGGGATGAACTCTTTTGCGGCCAGCGTCGACTCGGCATAGCTGCGAACGAGGTCAAGAATCTGCTGCCGCTGTGGTTCGGAGATGGGGAACTCCTCGGATGCCGGAATGAGATGGCGAAGTCTACCGAGATGATCCGCCACTTCGGACCACTGCCCGAAGGCGGTCACTCACTGTTGTCGCCCCCGCCAAGACGCCTGAAATCGCTGATCTGGGCGACGCTCACCGACCGCGCATCTTCGCCTGCGCGAACCTTCTTCTCCCAGGCCACCGTCCATGCGAGAGCGTCGTGGAACTGCATCCTGTTTCGCCAGCCGAGTGCGAGCTCCGCCTTGCGCGAGTCGAGAGAAAGGAGTGCTGCCTCGTGTACGTGCGTACCCTCGTCGACCTCAATCACGGAATCCGTGCCCCAGAGCGACGCGACTTCGGTGGCCACGGCTCCCACCGAGACGAATGACCTGGTGTCAGGTCCGAAATTGAATGCCTCGCCTGACGACTCACCACTCAAGAGTGCGTCGGTGAGATCGAGGTAGCCGTTGAGGCAGTCGAGGACGTGCTGCCAAGGCCGGACGGCCTCGGGGTACCTGAGCCGGACAGCCTGGCCCGTGGAGAAAGCCGCAACGAGATCCACCAACAGCCGGTCCGCGCACACGTCGCCGCCGCCAATGACGTTGCCCGCCCGCGCGATCGCCGTCGGGACACGACAACCCGAACCGGCCATCCAGGACTGCGTGATGAGATCCGCCGCGGCTTTCGACGCCGAGTAGGGGTCAACGCCACCCAGGGGATCGGACTCGCGGTATCCCCAGATCTGGTTCACGTTCCGGTAGACCTTGTCGGTCGTGACGATCACCTGGGCCTTGACGCTGGGCGTGTGCTCGACGGCCTGAAGGACACTAAGCGTTCCCAGCGTGTTCGTCTCATACGTGTAGCGGGGGTCTCGGTACGACTCACGCACGAGAGGTTGAGCCGCGAGATGGAGCACGACGTCTGGTTCCACAGTCGTGATGGCCTGCTG
>JAYUEA010000235.1:0-5533 GCA_043739465.1 Propionibacteriaceae bacterium | reverse complement strand
CCACCGGCACCGTCGACTCCCTGACAGCGTTGCTCACGTGATCTTCTCCATCCCGAGCCCGCCGCAGGGGGTCTGGTACCTCGGGCAGATCCCGATCCGTGCGTACGCGCTGAGCATCATTGCCGGGATCGTGCTCGGCTGGTGGCTGACCGGGCGCCGCTGGCGGGCACGGGGAGGCACGCAGGAGACGCTCGACGGCATCCTCGTGTGGGCGATCATCGCCGGCATCGTGGGGGCGAGGGTCTACCACGTCCTCACCGACGCCGAGCTGTACTTCGCGCCGGGTCGCCAGTGGTGGCGGATGTTCTTCATCTGGGAGGGCGGCCTCGGCATCTGGGGCGCCGTCGCCGGGGGAGCGTTGGCTGCGTGGTGGCGGTGCCGCAAGGCAGGGGTCTCCTTCGCCTCGCTGGCCGACGTCGTCGCGCCGGGCCTGCTGATCGCACAGGCCGTGGGGCGCCTCGGCAACTGGTTCAACCAGGAGCTGTACGGACGCCCGACCACCGCGCCGTGGGCGCTGGAGATCGACCAGGTGCACCGGGTCCGCGGCTACGAGCAGTTCGCGACCTACCACCCGACCTTCCTGTACGAGCTGGTGTGGTGCCTGCTGGGCGCGGGGCTGCTGATCGTCGTCGAGCGTCTGTTCCAGCTGGGCCGCGGCAAGCTCATGGCCTCGTACATCGTCTGGTACACCCTGGGCCGCTTCTGGATCGAGTCGCTCCGCATCGACACCGTGAACACGCTGGGCGGCTTCCGCCTCAACTCGTACACGTCCGCGATCGTCTTCGTGGCCGGACTGGCCCTTCTGATCTGGCTCCTGCGGAGGCGGCCGGGGTTGTCTCCCGAGCCGATCGAGGCCCCCGCAGCATCACACGAAAAGGCAGCGGATGACGGCGAGCCCGACAGTGACACCCCTGGTCAGCCCGCAGATGAACGGGCTGCGGACGTCGACATGGAGGCTACCGCCACGGCGATCGAGCCGCCTGAACCCGACACGTCTGGCGGCCGCGCACAACCCGACCCCGAAGCCACGACCTGACCGTCTCGACGCGACTATCCGGCATGCGGCAAGGCAGGCCGGACCCGGGTCGGCTTAGGTAGGTTGTCCCCGACAACGAAGCCAGCTCGGCGCAAGCGTGCCGTGGCTCGTGCCGAGCCGGTGGAAGCCGGCCCGTAAAAGAAGGGAGACCCATGGTCTACGTGCCGCTCGCCCGGCCGACCGCTCAGGGCCTGTACGACCCGGCGTTCGAACACGACGCATGCGGCGTCGGCTTCGTCGCCCGCCTCGACGGGGTCGCTTCCCACGACATCGTCGAGAAGGGTCTCGAGGTGCTGCGCAACCTCGACCACCGTGGGGCCACCGGCGCCGATACGGCCGCCGGTGACGGCGCCGGCATCCTGGTGCAGGTTCCCGACGCGTTCCTTCGCAAGGTCGTCGCTGCGGTGCTGCCGGCCCAGGGCTCGTACGCCGTGGGCATGGCCTTCCTGCCGCCCGACCCCCGGGAGCGGGAGGCGGCGAAGGCAGGCATCGCGCACATCGCTGCGCAGGAGGGCCTGCGGGTCCTGGCCTGGCGCTCTGTCCCCGTGGAGACCGACACGCTGAGCAGGATCTCGTTCGACGTGATGCCGCACATGGAGATGCTGCTCGTCGACTCGTACGACGGCCACAGCGGCCTCGACCTCGAACGGCTCGCGTTCGTGCTGCGGCGACGCGCTCAGCACGAGCAGAAGATCTACTTCGCCTCCCTGTCGTGCCGCACCCTGGTCTACAAGGGCATGCTCACGACCGACCAGCTCGAGGCCGTCTACCCCGAGCTGCACGACCCGGACCTCGCCAGCGCGCTCGCGCTCGTGCACTCCCGGTTCTCGACCAACACGTTCCCGGCGTGGGAGCTCGCTCACCCGTACCGGCTCATCGCCCACAACGGCGAGATCAACACGGTCAAGGGCAATCGCAACTGGATGCGGGCCCGCGAGGCCCTGCTGGCCTCCGACCTGATCCCCGGCGACCTCAACCGGCTGTACCCGATCTGCACCCCCAGCGGTTCCGACTCGGCGTCCTTCGACGAGGTGCTCGAGCTGCTGCACCTCGGTGGCCGCAGCCTGCCGCACGCAGTGCTCATGATGATCCCCGAGGCCTACCAGCAGAACCCCGAGATGGACCCCGCCCGCCGGGCGTTCTACGAGTTCCACTCCTCGCTGATGGAGCCCTGGGACGGTCCCGCCGCGGTGACGTTCACCGACGGCACGACCATCGGCGCCACGCTCGACCGCAACGGCCTGCGCCCCGCCCGCTACTGGGTGACGACCGACGGCCTGGTGATCTTCGCCTCCGAAGCCGGCGTGCTCGACATCCCGGCGGACCAGGTGCAGAGCAAGGGCCGTCTGCGCCCAGGCCGCATCTTCCTCGTCGACCTCGAGAAGCACCGCGTCATCGACGACGAAGAGGTCAAGGCAGAGCTGGCCGCCGCGCAGCCGTACGCCGAGTGGGTAGCCGAGGGCCACATCAACCTGTCCGACCTGCCCGACCGTCAGCACATCGTGCACAGTCACTCGTCGGTCACCCGTCGCCAGCAGATCTTCGGCTACACGCACGAGGAGCTGCGGCTCATCGTGGCGCCGATGGCCAACGCCGGAGCCGAGCCGATCGGCTCCATGGGCAGCGACACCCCGCTGGCCGTGCTGAGCGAGAACCCGCGCACGCTGTTCGACTACTTCAGCCAGCTGTTCGCGCAGGTCACGAACCCGCCGCTGGACGCCATCCGCGAGGAGCTCGTGACGAGCCTGGCGTCGTCGGTCGGGCCGGAGAAGAACCTGCTAGCCCCCGGGCCGGACAGCTGCCGGCAGATCGTCATCAACTTCCCGATCCTCGACTCCGACGAGCTCGCCAAGCTCGTACGGATCAACCGGTCGGGCGAGACGCCTGGCTACGCAGCCCTCACGGTCCACGGCACGTACGAGCTCGACAAGGGCGCGCAGGGCCTCGCGGACCGGCTCGAGGAGCTGTGCGCCGAGGTCGACGCGGCGATCGCCGAGGGCGCGCAGATCATCGTGCTCAGCGACCGTCACTCGACCGCCGAGCTGGCGCCCATCCCGTCGCTGCTGCTCACCTCGGCCGTGCACCACCACCTCGTGCGCCGCAAGACGCGCACGCAGGTCGGGCTCGTCGTCGAGGCGGGTGACGTGCGCGAGGTGCACCACGCCGCGCTGCTGATCGGCTACGGAGCCGCCGCCATCAACCCGTACCTGGTCTTCGAGTCCGCCGAGGACCTCGCCAGGCACGAGCTGTACGTGACCGTCGATCCCGACAAGGCGATCTACAACGTCCGGAAGGCGCTCGGCAAGGGCGTCCTCAAGGTCATGAGCAAGATGGGCGTCTCGACGATCGCGTCGTACACGGGTGCCCAGATCTTCGAGGCGACCGGCCTGAGCAAGGACTTCATCGACTCCTACTTCGAGGGCACCACCAGCCGCCTTGAGGGGATCGGCCTCGAGCAGGTCCACGAGACGATCGTGCGTCGGCATCTCCGCGGCTACCCGGCCGATGGAATCCCGCTGGCCCATCGCACGCTGCCCGTCGGCGGCGAGTACCAGTGGCGTCGTGAGGGCGAGGAGCACCTGTTCGACCCGGAGACAGTGTTCCGGCTCCAGCATGCGACACGTACGGGCCGCTACGACATCTTCAAGCAGTACACAGGGTTGGTGAACGACAACAGCAAGCGCCTCATGACGCTGCGGTCGTTGCTCGACCTCAAGCTGGCCGCCGAGCCGCTGCCGATCGACGAGGTCGAGTCGGTGAGCTCGATCGTGAAGCGGTTCTCGACCGGCGCGATGTCGTACGGCTCCATCAGCCAGGAAGCGCACGAGACCCTCGCGATCGCGATGAACAGCATCGGCGCCAAGTCGAACACCGGTGAAGGCGGCGAGGATGCGGACCGCCTGTACGACCTCCAGCGCCGCTCGGCGATCAAGCAGGTCGCGTCGGGGCGTTTCGGCGTCACGAGCGACTACCTGTCCAACGCGACCGACATCCAGATCAAGATGGCGCAGGGTGCCAAGCCCGGCGAGGGTGGCCAGCTGCCTGGTGCAAAGGTCTACCCCTGGGTGGCCAAGACCCGGCACTCGACGCCAGGCGTAGGCCTGATCTCGCCGCCCCCGCACCACGACATCTACTCGATCGAGGACCTCAAGCAGCTCATCCACGACCTCAAGTGCGCCAACCCATCGGCGCGGATCCACGTGAAGCTCGTGTCCGAGGTCGGCGTCGGCACGGTCGCCGCGGGCGTCGCCAAGGCGAAAGCCGACGTGGTGCTGATCTCCGGCCACGACGGCGGTACGGGTGCGGCGCCGCTCACCTCCGTGAAGCACGCGGGTGGTCCGTGGGAGCTCGGCCTGGCCGAGACCCAGCAGACGCTGCTGCTCAACGGCCTACGTGACCGGATCGTCGTGCAGACCGACGGCCAGCTCAAGACTGGCCGCGACGTCATCGTGGCGGCCCTGCTGGGCGCCGAGGAGTTCGGCTTCGCGACCGCACCGCTGGTCGTCGAGGGCTGCGTGATGATGCGCGTCTGCCACCTCGACACCTGCCCGGTGGGGGTGGCGACGCAGAACCCGGTGCTGCGCGAGAAGTTCAACGGCAAGGCCGAGTTCGTCGTGAACTTCTTCGAGTTCATCGCCGAGGAGGTCAGGGAATACCTGGCCCAGCTCGGGTTCCGTACCCTCTTAGAGGCGATCGGTCACGTCGAGAAGCTCGACACCCGGCCCGCGGTGAACCACTGGAAGGGTTCCGGCCTCGACCTGTCGCCGATCCTTGCCCGAATCGACTCGCCGTCGCCGCTGCACTCCACGACGACCCAGGACCACGGTCTCGGCGAGTCGCTTGACGTGTTGCTCATCGAGCTCGCGCGCCAGGCGATCGAGCAGGGCACGCCGGTCCGCGAGGAGACCACGATTCGCAACGTCGACCGTACGGTCGGCACGATTCTCGGCCACGTCGTGACCAAGGCGACCAAGGGCGCGGGACTGCCCGACGACACGATCGACATCACCCTGACGGGCACGGCGGGACAGAGCTTCGGCGCGTTCCTGCCGAAGGGCATCACGCTCCGCCTCGTCGGTGACGCCAACGACTACGTCGGCAAGGGTCTGTCCGGTGGCCGCCTGATCGTGGCACCGGCCCCGGACGCGACGTTCGCCGCCGAGGAGCAGATCATCGCGGGCAACGTCATCGGCTACGGTGCGACCTCCGGCGAGATCCTGCTGCGCGGCATCGTGGGCGAGCGCTTCTGCGTCCGCAACTCGGGCGCGACGGCGATCGTCGAAGGTGTCGGCGACCACGCCTGCGAGTACATGACGGGCGGCGAGGCCCTGATCCTCGGCCCCACCGGCCGCAACATCGCGGCCGGCATGTCCGGCGGTGTGGCGTGGGTCCTCGACTTGGCGGCGAAGCGGCTCAACACCGAGCTCGCCGACCCGGTCGCGCTCGACGACGACAACCTGGAGCGCGTGAAGCAGCTGCTCGCGCGACACGTCGCGG
>JAYUEA010000234.1:0-1813 GCA_043739465.1 Propionibacteriaceae bacterium | reverse complement strand
ACGTCGTGCGCAACCGCGAACACCCCTGGCGGCACCGGGGCCAGATCGGCTCAATGCCGCCGGACAACCCGCTGCACCAGGATCGCGGGGGAGCCGCCGGGCGGATGGCCTTCCTCGACGATCTGGCGTCGGCCCGACGAGAGCCGTGACCGACCCCGAGGACCCAGGCGCGGCATCGACCGACGAGCCGGTCCCCAGCCACCTCCTGGACGTCGCCGAGGAGATGAGCAACCAGCGCATCACCCTGCGGGCGCTGCCCTCGCTGCTCCTGACGGCCGTCCGACTCGCCTGGCGGGCGGATCGCCGCGGCGTCCTCGGCACCACGGCGGTCGCCCTGTTCGGCGCCCTGCTCGCGGGCGTCGTGGTGGCAGCCGGCGCGAAGACGTTGTCGGCGCTCGTGCGCGCGGACCGGGGACAGGCCGGGATCGGGGCGATCCTGCTGCCCGGCGTGGCGCTGGCAGTTGCTTCGGGCGTCGGACAGCTCGCCAGCGCGCTCGCCGGCCAGCGCCAGCGGATCCTGGGTGAGCGGGTGTCCCGCGCCGTGCTCGGTCAGGTCCTGGACGTCACGGCGTCGGTCAACCTCGAGCTGTTCGAGAACAGCACCTTCTTCGATCGCCTGCAGCGGGTCCAGACCAGCGTGCTGCAGCGGCCGGCCCTGGTTACCGCGGCGCTCGTCCAGCTCGTCTCGGGCGCCGCCGGCATGCTCGTCCTGATCATCACGCTGTTTGCGCTCGCGCCGCTGCTCGTCATCCCACTGCTGCTGGCCGGGGCACCGGCGCTGTTTGCCGGCCGGGCCGGCAGCCGTTCGGAGTTCGCCTTCGCGGTCCGGCAGTCGCCGGCGTACCGGCGTCGCTACTACCTGCAAGACATCCTGACCGAGCGCGCGACCGCGAAGGAGGTCCGCGCCTTCGGCCTCGGTCCGGCGGTGCGTGACCGTTGGGAGGGGATGTACGACGACTACCTGGGCGATCTGCAGCGGCAGATCCGTTACCGGACCAAGCTCGCCCTGACCGGCACCGGTCTCGGTGCGCTGCTCGGGGTCGGCACCTTCGTGCTACTCGCGTCCCTGGTCACCTCCGGTCAGACCAGCCTGGCCCGGGCGGGTGCGGCCTTCGTCGCCGTCCGGCTGCTGCAGACGCGGGTAGGTCAGGTTGTCGGTGGTTTGTCGGAGCTCTACGAGTCGGCGATCTTCCTGGCTGATCTGGAGATCTTCCTCGGCCTCGTCCCGATCGTGACCGAGGAGCAGCAGGCGCTCGTCGAGGCGACCGCCGCGCCGATGGACCTCGACGTGCTGCGTGCCGAGGGCGTGTCGTTCACCTACCCGGGCGCCCGCACGCCGGCCGTCAGCGACGTCGACCTGGAGCTGCGAGCCGGCGAGGTCGTCGCGCTGGTGGGGGAGAACGGCTCCGGCAAGACGACCCTGGCCAAGTTGCTGGCGTCGCTCTACACACCGCAGTCCGGCCGGCTGCTCTGGAACGGTGTCGACACCCGCGACCTGGGCGCGACCGCTGTCCGCGAGCGGGTTGCCGTGATCTTCCAGGATTTTGCCCGCTACAAGCTGTCAGCTCGGGAAAACATCGGCGTGGGGCGTCCCGCCGCGATGGATGATCATGAGGCGGTGGTGGCCGCGGCACGGCAGTCCGGCGCGGACCGCTTTCTCGGTCAGCTTGCCGACGGCTACGACACCTATCTCAGCACCGAGTTCCGCGGCGGCGTCGACCTCTCGCTCGGGCAGTGGCAGCGGGTGGCGCTCGCTCGGGCCTTCTACCGGGACGCACCGCTGGTGGTGCTGGACGAGCCGTCGTCCGCCTTG
>JAYUEA010000233.1:0-1818 GCA_043739465.1 Propionibacteriaceae bacterium | reverse complement strand
CTTCGATGACGTAGTTCCAGTGGGGGTACATGTCGGTCGTGATGCCACCCCCGTCCTCGGACCTGTAGTTCCAGCTGGGCCGCTGAGCGGGCACGTCCGTGCCCTCCCATACCCAGTAGCCGAACTCGCCGCGCATCGAGAGGATGCGGCCGAAGAAGCCCTGGTCGATGAGCTGGCGCAGCTTCACCAGCCCCGGCAGGTACAGCTTGTCGTGGACGACCCCGTCGATGATGCCTGCCTGCTTGGCCAGCCGCGCGAGCTCGATCGCCTGTTCGAGCGTCTCGGCAGTCGGCTTCTCGGTGAAGATGTGCTTTCCGGCGCCGATGGCCGTACTGAGCGCAGTGAAGCGCCGCGAGGTGGCCTGGGCGTCGAAGTAGATGTCGATGTCGTCGGCCGTCATACAGCCGTCGGTGTCCGTCGAGATGCGCTCGATGCCATGCTCCCCGGCGATCTCGCGCAGCCTTGCCTCGTTGCGTCCGACGAGCACGGGCTCGACCTGGACGACGCTCCCGTCCTCCAAGGACACGCCCCCCTGGTCCCGAATCGGGAGGATCGAGCGGACGAGATGCTGGCGGTAGCCCATGCGCCCCGTGATGCCGTTCATGGCGATCCGCAGGGTTGTGGTCACGGGTGACTCCTTCGTCTACGGGAATGCGCTTTCCAGATAAGGGCGAGCCTAGCATCTCGTCAAGCAGGACGTACGGATTTGTGCCAGGGTGCCCCCTTCTCGTTCGCCATACCTCGATCGACAGGTGTAGGGATACCTGAGCGGTGGCGGGGATACCTGTGCGGGTGGCGGGAATGCCTGTGCGGTGGGGTCAGGAGGTCGACTCGCGGAGCACGACCTCGTACTCGCCAGCCTCTGCCGGCTCGGTCGTCACCTCGCCGAGCGCCATCCGTACGGCCATCTCGCCGATGCGCTCCAGCGGCACTCGTACGGTCGTCAGCGACGGCACGATGTCGCGCAGCGTGGGGATGTCGTCGAACCCGGCGACGCGGATGTCGCCCGGCACGCTGACGCCGGCTTCGCGGGCGGCGGCAAGTGCGCCCACAGCCATCACGTCGTTCACGGCGAACACGACGTCGGGCCTCGCGCCACTCGCGAGGAGCTCGGACATGGCCTCGAACCCACCGTCACGGGTGAATTCGCCCTCGATGCGCGCCACGACCTCGCCGCTGTCGGCAAGCCCTTCCGTGAAGCCCTCGGAGCGGTCGCGCGCCGTGAGGTGGTCGGCGGGGCCGCTGAGGATCGCGTACGTGTGGAGCCCCTGGGCTACGAGGGCTCGCGCTAGCGCAGCCGCACCGTCACGGTTGGCCGGTGCCACGCAGGCGACGTCGAGCATAGGCTGACCGACGAGTGCGACACCGGAGCCGGTCGAGCGGCGGAAGTCGTCGATGGCCGACTGCAGTGCTGCCAGGGATTCGGCGTCGGCCAGCAGGCCTCCGACCAGGACGAGAGCCTGCGACCGGTGGCTCCGCGCCGCCTCGACGAGACTGAGCGTCTCGGAGATGTCGTGACCGGTGATGCCCAGGATCACCGTCGACCCCGCGGCCCGTGCGGCACGGGAGGCGCCGGCGACGACCGACGAGAAGTACGGGTCAGTGATGTCGTGGACGATCAGGGTAAGGGTTGAGGAGCGGCCGCGGGCGATCGCCTGCGCGGCGGCGTTCGGCGCGTACCGCAGCTCGGCGGCTGCAGCCTGCACGCGATCGCGCAGATCAGGGTTGACCGTGCGGTCCTTGCTGCCGTTGATGGCCCGGGACGCGGTCGACAACGAAACCCCGGCCGCCTTGGCCACATCGCTGAGTGTCACCACA
>JAYUEA010000232.1:0-1820 GCA_043739465.1 Propionibacteriaceae bacterium | reverse complement strand
GAATACGAGCACGACGATGGCCGCCAGCCACAGCACCACGATGAGTGCGTCCAGACCCATCCTGAGAGCGGCTGTGGCTCTCTGGTGCGCCCGCTCCGACAGGAACAGGTTGTTGTCGCGGAGGTTCACGTGCGTCAGGGAGCTGAACACCAACGTGGTGGACAGCGTGATCAGCAGGCACCACGGGCAGAGCGCGCCGATCACGAACATGGCCTCGAAGAAGAGCCAGTACGCGAAGACCACGCCGATCGTGTAGACGATCTGTGCCGCGAGCATGAACCCGCGCGGGAACCGCACCTTGGCCAGGCTGGCCACTGCGATGGTGATGACCACCGGCTCGGCGACCATGCCGAGGAACGCGTTGGGGAACCCGAGCAGGTGCGCCTGCCAGGAGACGCCCACCGTGCCGCAGCTGATCGCGGCGTTGATGTTGCACGCAAGCTGGGCGCCCGGGTCCCTGGCGAGGTCGATGGCGTCGACCGACAGCACGAACGAGGCGAGCAGGC
Source organism: Propionibacteriaceae bacterium (assembly GCA_043739465.1). Taxonomy (GTDB): domain Bacteria; phylum Actinomycetota; class Actinomycetes; order Propionibacteriales; family Propionibacteriaceae; genus Fen-668. The sequence goes on along the minus strand of JAYUEA010000232.1, from coordinate 1,314 downwards.
TGAGGCAGGCCGACAGCAGCATCGTGGAGAAGATCCACGTGTTCGACTGCCGGGAGGTGTGGAACCGATCGATGAGATCGCTCACTTGCCGGCCGCTTTCTCCGCCGCCGCGCGCAGTGAGCCGGCCGCGTACAGGTTCCGTGTGAACGCCGTCCCGTTGATCTTGATGGTCGGCGTGCTGGTGATGCCCGCGGCGAAGGCGGCGTCGTTCGAGCCCTTGACGAAGTCCGCCTGCGACAGGCTCGCGAGGCTGATGGCGACCGCATCGCTGACGCCGACACTCTTGGCGCGGGTCGCGATCTCGGCGTCGGTGAGGCCGGTCGAGCCCTCGCTCGGCTGGTTGGTGAACAGTGCTGAGTTGAAGGCCAGTGCCTTGTCGGGCTCCTTCTGGGCGACGACCACGAACGCGTTCGCAGCGCGCGTGGAGTACTTGGTGCCGCTGGAGCTATCGTCAAGGAACGCCATCACGTGGAAGACGGCCTTGGCGGTCCCTGAGTCGACGAGGACCTTGAGGTCGGAGGTCTGGGCGCGCTCGAACTGCCCGCAGTAGGGGCACATGTAGTCCTGGTAGATGTCGATCGTCACCGGGGCGCTGGCCGAGCCGATCGTGATCGCGTACGGATCCGAGGCCGTGCTGGTCGTCGCGTTCTTGGCGGTGAGGACGGGGATGAGCCAGATCAGTCCGGCGATCAGGGCGAGCACGACGACGGCGAGGACCCCGATCGTGATGCCGTTACGGATCTTCTTCTCGCGGACCTCGCGTGCCCGCAGCTCCATCAGCAGCTGACGCTGAGTCGCCTTGGCGGAGGTGGTCTTGGGTGCGTTCGCGCTGGTGCTCTCGCTCGGGGTCGTAGTCGTGGATGTGCTCGCCGGTGTGGTGGTTGTGCCGCTGGTGAAGGTGCTCGGCTTCTTCTTCTTGCTCTGAGCCATGGTGATGTCCTAGTGATCGTGGTCCTGTGTGTCGGCTCGCGGGCGGTGGTCGAGGACGGCGCGAGCCCTGACGAAGAGGTGTCCTCAGCAGCAGGACGACGGCGGACCGCGTCGTACGTGCGGTCGGCTGACCACACGACTCGGCCCGGCGGAGCAGGTCACAAGGACTGGCGAAGGCTCGGGCGACATCACGAGCTGCAGGCCGGCAGCGGCCACGCGGAAACGGTGGACGAACCAGCGACGCAGGGAGCGAAGCGTTCGCTGTGCGTGGACGCTCAGACCGACGGCGGCGAGGAGTGCGACAAGGCCCAGCAGCGTGGCGGTGACCGATGCGGTGAGCACCACGTGCGCGAGCGACTGGTACGAGCCCGCCGGAGCGTAGCT
>JAYUEA010000231.1:0-5576 GCA_043739465.1 Propionibacteriaceae bacterium | reverse complement strand
TCGACGGCCCCCTCGGCTGCCCTTGAATTGCAGCAATTGCCGAGTAATCTTGTAATCATGAGCATGGCAGAGTGGTTCAACGGGCGTCTTCCCGAGTGGTTCAACGGCAACCCGGAGGTCACGGTCGACCGCGACGAGATCATCGTCGTGGGTCGGCTGAAGGTCCCGGACCCAGATGACGGCAGCGCCGGCAACGACGCCGCCGCCGAAGGACGCGTCGCCCGGTTCCGCGAGGAGACGCGTCGTGCGCGGATGACGATCGCCGACGAGGCCGAGGCCAAGTTCGGCCGCAAGGTCGCCTGGGGCGCCGAGTACGGAGAGGTGCGGGTCATCTTCACCTCGCTCGCCATCCCCGTGATGACGCGACTGCGTCAGCGGGAGCGGATGGTGCTGGACACCCTTGTCGCGGCGGGAGTGGCTCGGTCGCGCGCTGATGCCCTGGCCTGGTGCGTACGACTCGTCGGCACCAACGAGGAGAAGTGGATCGCGTCGCTGCGCGAAGCGCTCGGCGCCGTGGACGAGGCTCGCAAGACCGGCCCGTCCAGCGCCGCCTGACACTTCCCGACCCGCACCTGTCGACCGGACAGCTTCCCGAGCCTGTCCGGTCGCGGGGGAAGCCCTGAGACTGCCCCTCGACCGGGTTCAGATACGCATCGCCCGGTCGAGGCCGGCACGCAGGTCGGCGACGAGGTCGGCGATCTGCTCGATGCCTACCGCGATCCGCAGCATGCCCTCGGTGATCCCAGCAGCCGCCTGCACATCCTGGGGCATCGCTGCGTGGGTCATGCTCGCCGGGTGGCAGATGAGGCTCTCGACGCCTCCGAGCGACTCGGCCAGCGAGAAGCAGGTCAGCCCTTTGAGGCATCGCTTGGCAGCCGACAGGTCGGCGAGCTCGAACGAGAGCATCCCGCCGAAGCCGTCCTGCTGGCTCCGAGCCAGGTCGTGACCAGGGTGGTCGTGCAGGCCCGGGTAGTGGGTGGCCGTCACCGCGGGGTGCTGGGCCAGCAGCTCGGCCAGCTCCTGCGCGTTCTCGCAGTGGGCCTTCATCCGTACACCCAGGGTGCGCAGGCCGCGCAGGGTCAGGTACGAGTCGAACGCGCCGCCCGGCGTACCCAGGCAGTTCGCCCACCACCGCAGCTGCGTGGCGACCTCCTCGGTCGCGCCGATGACGGCGCCGCCGACGACATCCGAGTGGCCGTTGAGGAACTTGGTGGTCGAGTGGACGACGATGTCGGCGCCCAGGCCGATCGGGCGCTGCAGCACCGGCGACAGGAACGTGTTGTCGACCACGACCATGGCGCCCGCCGAGTGCGCGGCCTCGATGGTGCCGGCCAGGTCAGTGATGCGCAGCAGCGGGTTCGACGGCGACTCCAGCAGGACCAGCGACGGACGCCGGGCCCACAGGGCCGCGGTGGCCTCGCCGTCGCCGAAGTCCACGTACGCAACCTCGAACTGACCCTTCGCGGAGAGCGCGTGAAAGAGTCGCCAGGTGCCGCCGTAGCAGTCGTACGGGATAGCGACAAGGCTGCCACCAGGCGCATACGCGGCGATCACGGTCGTGATCGCCGACATGCCGGACGCCGTGATCTCCGCGCCCGCACCGCCCTCCAGATCGGCGATCGCGTCGGCGAGCAGGGAACGGGTCGGGTTGGAGGAGCGGCTGTACTCATGACCGGACGACTCGCCGACTTTCTGCCACGCATAGGTGGTCGAAAGGTAGATCGGTGGTACGACCGAGTGGTGCTGCTGGTCCCATGCCAGACCTGCACGGGTCGCCCGCGTGATCCGGGTGGTGCCGCCCTCGGTCATCGTTCTCCTTCGTGGGTTCGGAGCGAAGGGTAGCCGCGGGGTGAGCGGGTCGCGGACCGATCCCGAGCGGTGGCACAGATGCGAATCGCCCAGACCCTCGCCAGCGGGGGGCGATCCTGCGTATTGTCCGGTCATGAAGATCTCCGACGTTCTCCGCAAGAAGGGGTCCGCGGTCATCACGGTCGCACCCCACGAGACCATCGCCAGCCTGCTCGAGCTCCTGGCCCAGCACAACATCGGCGCGGTCGTCGTGAGCCCCGATGGCGCCGAGCTAGCCGGCATCGTGAGCGAGCGCGACGTCGTACGGCACCTTCACAAACGCGGGGCAGCACTGCTCGACGCCCCGGTCGCCGAGATCATGACGACCGATGTGTTCACGAGCGAGCCCGACGACGACGTCACCGATATCGCCGCGTCGATGACCGACCACCGGATCCGCCACATGCCTGTCGTCGTCGACGGCAAGCTCGCCGCCATCGTGAGCATCGGCGACATCGTCAAGGCCCGCATGGACCAGCTAGCCGAGGAGCGCGACCACTTCGAGGCGTACATCATGGGTAGGTCGTACGGGTCCCACCCGTTCCCTGAGCCTGTCGAAGCGTCGGCCCCGCCGCACGTTCCCTGAGCCTGTCGAAGGGTGCGCCGGCTTCACGACACGATGACCCTTCGCAGGCTCGGTAAGCGGACAGTCGCTACTGCGCCTGTACGCCGCTCACCAGCGGAGGCTGGCTGGACCACGGGAAGTCGATCCACTTGTCCGTGGGGCGCCAGACGTAGTCGCACTTCACGATGCTGTGGGGCTTCTCGTAGATGACGGCCGTGCGGATTTCGAGCACGTGCTCGGCGCAGAAGTCGCGCACCAGCGCGAGGGTGCCGCCGGTGTCGGCAACGTCGTCCACGACGAGCACCTTCTTCTCGGACAGGTCGACCTGGCGCGGTACGGGCGGCAGCACCACCGGCATCGGCAGGCGCGCGTCCACGTCGGTGTAGAACTCGACGTTCATCACGTGGAGGTTCTTGATGCCGAGCGCGTACGAGACCGCGCCGGCCGCGAACAGCCCGCCCCGCGCGATCGACAGGATCATGTCCGGTTCGAAGCCCGAGTCCACGACCTTCTGCGCGAGCTCGCGGCTCGCGGCGCCGAACATCTCCCAGGTGAGCACCTCGCGTACGTCTGACATGGGGGCATCCTGTCAGCCGGTCGCGCCCGCCGCGCACGCGGGTCACCCCTCGTCCCGCCCCATGTGTCGACCGCACAGGCCATAGACACCTGTGCGGTTGCGGAATGCCAGTGCGGTCGCGGGACGGGACCTCGGGGTAGGGATCGGGCGTGAAACGATGTCCGTACGTGTCCTGGGCACGCGGCGGCAGTACGTCGCCCTGACGATCTGGTGGACTGGTGACGACTGACCCCGTAGCGCAGCGGACCACGTGGTGGCGGCTCGTACCCGTGGCCGCACTGCTCTGCTTCGCCTTGTCGCTGCGCGCTCCGATCACGGTGATCCCGCCGCTGCTGACGCCTGTACGCACCGACCTGGGCATCGATGCCGCGACCGCCGGTCTCCTCACGAGTATCCCCGTGCTGTGCTTCGGGCTCCTCACGCCGGTCGCGTCGCGCATCATCCACCGGCTCGGCATCAACCTCGGCGGCGTCGCCTGTGTGCTCGGTGTGATCGCCGGATCGATCATCCGCTCGATCGGCGGTGTGACCACCGCCTTCCTCGGCACGATCCTGCTCGGCGTCTTCATCGCGATCGGCAACCTCGCTATCCCGATGCTGATCGGCCGCCAGTACCGGCATCGGGCGGAGCTGCTCACCGGCGCGTACGCGATCACGTCCAACGCCACCGTCACCGCGACCACTGCGCTGGCCGTCCCGGCGGCCGACCTCTGGGGCTGGCGCTGGACGGCGGCGGGTTCCGGCATCGTGCTCGGCGCGGCAGCCCTCGTGACGTGGCTGATCGTGTACCCGCCCGGCATCCAGGGCGCCCGTCACTGGTTCAGCCGCCGCGCCGGGCACCCCGACGCCATCCCGGTGGGCAACCCGGGCCCGCCGCGCAAGCCGCCCAAGGGGAGCTCGCGGAAGATCACCGCCCTGCTCAGCATGGCGTTCGCGGGCCACACGTTCGCGTACTACGCGGTGACGGCCTGGATGCCGACGGCGCTCGTCGACATCCTCGGCATGACCCGAGTCCAGGCCGGTGTCGCCGCCAGTCTGTTCCAGGCTGCTGGCATCGCCGGGCCACTGCTCGTACCGCTCATGTCCGCGGTTCTACGCTGGTCGTCGTCGCGGATCGTCGTCATCCTGGGCGTCGCGTGGATGGTGATGCCGGCCGGCATGCTCGTCGCGCCGCAGCTGTGGGGCATCTGGAGCATCTGCGGCGGGTCAGCGCAGGCGGCGTTCTTCACGGCCGTGATGTCGGTGGTGATCCGACGGTCGCGCAACATCGACGAGAACCGCCGCACGACCACGGTGATGCAGACGGTCGGCTACTCGGCGGCCGCCGCCGGGCCCGTCGTTGCCGGCTGGGTGCACCAGCAGGTCGGCGGCTGGTCCGTACCGTTCGCGATCATCCTCGCCGTCACCGTCCTGATGCTCGGCGCGGCGACCTTGGCCGTCCGCACGCCGGTCGCTCAGACACCCGGTTAGCCCCGGTTAGCCCCGGTTAGCCCGGCCCGATCCGCGTTGTGATACCCCATCCGACGTCTCGGGCCGACTGCGGGTGATTCGAGGCCGACCCGGTATCACAACGAGGATCCTCTCTCCGCCACCGATCCCTGGTCGGCTGGTCGGTACGGTGAGTGGTGTGGCACCGCGACTTGTAGCGACCGACCTCGACGGCACGCTCGTGGGCGCGGACGGGCACGTGAGCGCTCGTACGGCTGAGGTGCTGGCCGCCGTCGATGCGCTGGGGGTGCCCGTCGTATTCGTGACCGCGAGGCCGCTGCGCTGGATGGGCGACATCTGGCCGCACGTGGGCAGCCACAGCCTGGCGATCGTGTCCAACGGAGCGATCCTGTACGACGTGGGCGCGCGGCGGGTCGCGGATATCAGGGGCATCGAGCCGGCTGCCGGCGCCGAGCTGCTGGCTGACCTTCGGACGGAGTTACCCCTCGCCGGCCTAGGATTGGAGTATGCGTCGGGACTGCACCGGAACGCGCTGTACGTGTCGGACGAGGTGCCCGACCCGAGCACCGTCAGCGACCTTCTCGGACCGTGGCTCGGGCCGGTGGCCAAGATGCTCGTGAAGGACTATTCGATCCCGGCCGACGAGCTGCGGACGCGCGTCGCGGAGGTCGTCGGCGACCGCGCGACGCCGACCTGGTCGGTACCGGGCCTCGTCGAGATCAGCGCCGTGGGCGTGACGAAGGCGTGGCGGCTGCAGAGCTTGTGCGAGCAGCTGGGCATCGATGCCGCGGACGTGGTCGCGTTCGGCGACATGCCCAACGACCTGGAGATGCTGCGCTGGGCCGGCACGTCGTATGCGATGGCGAACGGCCACGAGTCCGTACTCGCTGCAGCCACCCACCTCGCCCCGGCGAACGACGAGGACGGCGTAGCGCGCGTGCTGAGCGAGCTGTACGGGGTGTAGCTGGGTGTAGCTGGGGTGCCGTCCGGGATCCCCGGCCACGGGTCGGTTCATCATGTTAAGTGGGTGAGTTGCAGGTTCTCATGGCAAATCGGCCATGTGAACATCAGATTCGCCCACTTAACATGATGAACCGACGCCCGCCACCGGGACCCGAGCTCCATTCCTCGGGCTCGG
>JAYUEA010000230.1:0-1829 GCA_043739465.1 Propionibacteriaceae bacterium | reverse complement strand
TGAGACGGCCAGCAGGATGCCGACAGGAAGGAGACGACGGAGGCTCATCCGCTAGTGTCGCGTGTCCGAAATCTGTTCACGGTTGGCGTGGTCCCCCTGCGTGCATCGCAAGGCGCCGGAGCGCAGGTGTACCGGGTCGTACGACGAGCTTCGGCAACGCCGCGAGGTGCGTGCCCGGGGCGCGCCGAGCGTCAATGGATTTCGGACACGCGACGCTAGGGCGTCCGGCTCACCAACTCCCGCCGCCACCGCCTCCGCCGCCGCCGCCGAAGCCGCCGCCGGAGAAGCCGGACCCGCCGCTGGAGCCGGCGGAGGCTGCGGTCATGGCGCTGGCTGCCGAGGAGCTGAAGCCGTCGAGGGTGCTGATGATCGAGTCGAAGCCACCGGCGCCCCACGCGTTGCCGTAGCCGAACCCGTACGGGCCGACGTACCAGGTCGGCTGTTGCATCGGGACGCCGCGCGCTGCGAGCTCGGCGAAGAGCTTGGCCCAGCGGTCGGCGCAGCCGAATGCGATCGCGTAGGGGAGGTAGCGGGAGAAGATGTCCTGGCCTTCCTCCCACGTGATCTGGTCCGCCTCGGCGGTCTCGAGGTACTGCTTGAAGCCGAGCGACTGGGCCGTCACCGCGCTGCCCAGGGCTGTACGGACCGGCGCCCAGGACGAGGTGAGGAGGATCGCCAGCCCGACGAGGCCGACCGGGACGGCGATCACGAGAGCGCCGAGCGACAGGCCGAGGAAGAAGGCGGCGACGAGGATGACCGAGCCCAGCCCCGTACGAAGCCCGCGCGCCGACTGCGGGTTGCCCTTGAACCAGCCCGCCTGGGTGACCGCGTTGTACATCTCGCGCTGGATGGCCTGCACGTCGCTGCCGAACGACTTGCCCTCCAGCTCGTGGCTGGTGACCACCGACGAGCCGTCGCCGAAGAACGCGTCGTACAGGAGCGTCTCGTAGCCGTTGAGGCCCTGCGGCGGCGCTAGCCGTACGAGCTGGAAGTCCCGACCCGCCTGGGGCTGCTCGATGCGCCAGAAGCCGCGTGCCGCGAGGTCGACCATCGTGGCGGTCACGTCGCGGGTATCGGCCTTTTCGTCGAAGAGGGTGCCGACCATGCCGGCGGGCACGTCCTTCGGCGGCGTGAACTGCACCGCGAACGGGATCTTGCCGACACGCTCGGTGGCGAACGGCTCGTTCTTCCCCGGGATCGACCCGGGAGCCATCCCGGAGAACATCTCGTCGCGCCCGCGGCGGCGTGCGGCCACCATGCCGCCGATCGCGCCGACCGCGACGACGCCGCCGGCTCCCCACATCCACGGCGGGATCGTCGTGCTGGCGCTGCCGGACCCCGTGCTGCCGGTGTGGGTCTCGTACGTCGGCTCCGCGCCCACGAACGTGCCGACCGGCCACCCGGCGACGATCGCCAGGCCCTGGCCGACCGCGAGGCTGCTCTGCGTGTACTCGGCGGTCGAGCCCGAGGATGAGTTCCCCGTGCACGCCTGGTCGAATTTGGCGCCCATCCAGCAGGTCGTCTTGGAGATGGCGACCGACGACGACAGCCGCACGGTGATGTTGCTGATCGGCACCGCGAAGCCCGTACCGATGACGTTCCAGTACAGCTCGTCGAGGTTGCTGCTGGCCACGTTCGGGTTGACGGCGCCCTTGACCGTGTACGTGACCGTGTACGACTGGGTGCCGGTGACCGTCTTGTTGGCGTTGCCGATGCGGAGCGCGGTGGTCCCGTACGACGGCGACTCGGTGATGAAGGCCGTCGGGGCGCCCGTCGAGCTGGTGACGCTGATGAAGCGGTAGGTGTAGACGCGGTACTGGTCCGCGGTG
>JAYUEA010000229.1:0-16817 GCA_043739465.1 Propionibacteriaceae bacterium | reverse complement strand
CTGCGGAGTGTGGAAGGTGTCCAATCCGTGGTCAGTTGCCTGAGACCCCCTCTTACACTCGTCGGCATGGACGTCACCCAGGGGCTGAAGAGGGTGGTCGGCGCCTTCGGCACCGCTCGGTTCGAGGAGGCCGCGGCCTGGGCATGGCGAACGGCCGTTGACACAGGAACTCCGGGGTACGCGGCGTGGCCGGACGACGCAGCCGAGGTTCCGCACCAGATCACAGGTCGGGTCGGCGACGCGGTGGCCGCCGCACGGGCCGACGCGAACGACGACATCGACGAGAACGAGGCACGGCGGTGGGGCTTCTGAGCGGGAGTTTGCTCGGCTTGGGATTGCCCGCGTAAAGTAGGCGGGTCGCTGACGTCAGTGACGCGTTCCCGTGCGCCCCAGGCGTGCGACGACACAGAACACCGGGAGAGTCCGATGAGCAAGCGCACGTTCCAGCCGAGCAACCGGCGTCGCAGTCGTACGCACGGCTTCCGTACCCGCATGCGGACCCGCGCCGGCCGCAGCATTCTTTCTGCGCGCCGCCGCAAGGGCCGCGTCGAGCTGTCGGCCTGACCCACGCGATGCTGCCGGCGTCTGCTCGGCTTCGATCGTCCGACGACTTCCGGACGACGGTAAGGCGGGGTCGTCGCATCGGCCGCCCCACCCTCGTTCTGCACGTCGTCTCCCGCCCGGACACGATCACCCGGGCGGGTTTCGTCGTCTCCAAGGCGGTGGGGGGAGCAGTCACCCGCAACCGGGTGAAGCGTCGTCTGCGTCACCTCGTCGCGGCTCGCCTGACGGATTCGAGCCTCGGCCTGGACGTGGTCGTACGCGCACTTCCGGCGGCTGCCAGCACTCCCGACCGTCTGCCGGTCGACTTCGCCTCCGCGTGGCAGGCGGCGGTGGCGTGAAGCACCTGCTGATCGGCTTCGTACGGTTCTGGCGCCGGCTCATCTCCCCGCTGTACGGCGACGTCTGCAAGTTCCACCCGTCGTGCTCTGCGTACGGTCTCCGTGCCCTCGAGTTCCACGGGGCGATCAAGGGCAGCTGGCTCACGATCACGAGGATCGGACGGTGCCATCCGTGGGCGGCCGGCGACGTCGACTACGTCCCCGGGACCCCGGAGGCCGAGCAGTGGCTCGCTTCGCAGGCCGGGGCATCATCTACGAAGGGGCCGTCCGGTTCCGCAGCGTCAGGGGTTAAGGAATGACCGCACTGCTCACCGCACTGCTCGTACCGCTCGGGTTCTGGGACTTCCTGAACGCCATCATGACGCCGCTCTACGCAGCGGTCTCAGCGATCCTCGTCGGCGCGCACACCGTCTGGAGCCCGCTCTTCGGCGCCGACTCGGGCGTGACGTGGGTCATGTCGATCGTCAGCCTCACGGTCGTCATCCGCACCCTGCTGATCCCGCTGTTCGTCAAGCAGATCAACTCGGCGCGCAACATGCAGCTGGTACAGCCGAAGCTCAAGGCGCTCCAGGACAAGTACGGGGCCGACCGCGAGAAGCTCGGCCAGGAGACCATGAAGCTCTACAAGGAGGAGGGAGTCAACCCCGCCGCCTCCTGCCTTCCGTTGCTGCTCCAGATGCCGATCTTCATCGCCTTGTTCAACGTGCTCAACGGCGTCTCGCGTGGCAACGCGATCGGCTACTTCTTCGAACAGAACCCCAATCTCGCGACCTCGCTGCAGAACTCGAACATGTTCGGCGCAAGCCTGGCCGGCAAGTTCTTCCCCATCAGCCCCTTCGGTGCGACCCAGATCACCGCACTCGTGCTGATGCTGGGAATGACCGGCGTCCTGTTCATGACGCAGCTGCAGCTCATGAGCAAGAACATGCCGCCGGAGGCGCTGACGGGTCCGTTCGCGCAGCAGCAGAAAATGATGCTCTACCTCTTCCCCGTCATGTACCTGGTCGGCGGCGTCTCGATCCCCGTGGGCGTGCTCGTCTACTGGCTGACCTCCAACCTGTGGACGCTCGGCCAGCAGTACCTGCTGATCCACAACAATCCGACGCCCAACACACCGGCCTACATCGAGTGGGAAGAGCGGATGATCCGTAAGGGCAAGGACCCCAAGCGCATCCAGGCCGAGCGCATGGCCAAGCGCCAGAAGGCCCCCATGCCCACGCCGGCCCACGTGGCCGTGGCCTCCTCGTCGACCGACTCCGGGGATGCGCCCTCTGGCGCGTCGCGACCTGGAGTTCAGCGTCAGCAGATCCAGCGCCAGCAGCCGCGAGCGGCGAGTCGCCAGGCGCGCAAGAAGATTCCCGGTACGACACAGGGCTCAGCGGAAACCGACGCGGAAGCCTGAGCGCACCACTCCCTATGGAGGAACGATGACTAACCAGACACTCACCGACGACGAGGTTGCAGTGGCGGCCGAAGCTGGCGACGAGGCCACCGAGACCGACGAGGTTGATGACACCGAAGCGGCGGAAGACGCGGCTGAGGACACCGACGCGGCTGAGGACGACGAAGCCAAGCCGTCGTCGTCCGCCGACGTCCTCGAGAACGAGGGCGAGATCGCGGCCGACTACCTCGAGGAGCTCCTCGACATCGCGGACCTCGACGGTGACATCGACACCTACATCGAGGGTGGCCGGGCTCACGTCTCGATCGTCACCGAGGGCGACCTGCTGGTCGGGTCCGACGGCCAGGTGCTCGAGGCGCTCCAGGAGCTCGCGCGGCTGGCGGTGATGACCGAGACCGGTCGTCGCAGCCGGCTCATGCTCGACATCGCGGGCCACCGTGACCGTCGGCGCAAGGAGCTGCAGGCGATCGCCGAGGACGCGATCTCCGAGGTCAAGGAGTCGGGCGAGGCTGTCCGCCTCACGCCTATGAACCCGTTCGAGCGCAAGATCGTCCACGACGTCGTTGCCGGCGCGGGCCTCGTCAGCGAGTCGGAGGGCGAGGAGCCTCGCCGCTGCGTCGTCGTGCGACCGGCCTGATGGGAGCCGAGGGGACGGCGACGTTCCCCACCCCGGACGCCGTACGTGAGTTGTACCTCTCGGAGCTGGGGACCATCGAGTCGTACGTGTCCGTGCTGGCCACGCGCGGCGTCGAGTGGGGCCTCATGGGTCCTCGGGAGGTGCCGCGGCTGTGGGAGCGACATGTACTCAACAGCGCCGCCATCGCCGGGCTCGTCCCTGACGGGTGCACCGTCGTCGACGTCGGGTCCGGTGCAGGCCTGCCGGGCATTCCCTTGGCGGTGCTGCGTCCCGATCTGGACATCGTGCTGCTGGAGCCGCTGCTGCGCCGCGCCGAGTTCCTGAACCAGACGGTCGACGAGCTGGGCCTGGGTGACCGGGTCCGGGTCGTACGTGGTCGCGCCGAGGAGCACAAGCACTCGTACGACGTCGTGACCTGTCGCGCGGTCGCCCCCTTGGGTCGGTTGCTCGGCTGGACCACCAAGCTCTTCATCCCCCACGGACAGCTGCTGGCGATGAAGGGCTCCTCGGCAGCCAACGAGGTGACCGCGGCTGCCGGTGAGCTGCAGAAGGCGCACATGGACGCTCAGGTCCTCACCGTACGAGCCCATGACGACGCCGAACCCACGTACGTGGTGAGGGTTCGTCGGAAGTGACCTGCGAGCCTGTCAGCTCGCGCGTCGTGTGAGAGTGAGACTCACCAGACCGGGACGGCGCGAGGACAGGGCCGGGGCTGGACGACCACAGCCCGGGGTTCCGGACTCGAGCGCGGCGGCACAGCTGCCGCAGCCACCGGAAGGGCACCCGATCGAGAGCTCGGCGGAGGTCACGCGGCCGGTTCGCACGAGGTGATCGAGCGCAGCCCGTACGACGTCGTCGGCAAGCCCTGTGGCGCGGATCATGTCGGCGACCGTCGGGGTGCCGGACTCGATCTCGTGGAGGACGAGGCGCAGGGGACCGCTCACCAGAACAACCTCCCCACCTGGAAGACGATCACGGCGAGCAGCCACGCGGTCGTGAGCTGCACGGCGATGCCGAACAGCGTCCAGCGCAGGCCGATCTCACGGCGTTGGGTGGCGATCGTCGCGACGCAGGGCGTGTATGCGAGCAGGAAGACCATGAACGCGAGCACGGCAGGCACTGTGTGGCCGCCCGATGACTGCTCGAACGCGGCGCGGAGGTGCTCGCTGAGGGCGCCGGCCTGACCGGGCTGGGGATCCTCGGCTGCGTACGTCTGCGCCCAGGAGCTGATGACCGCCTCCTTGGCCACGAATCCGACCATGAGGGCAGACGCGGTCTGCCACTGGCCGAAGCCTGCTGGCGCGAACACTGGGGCGATTCCCCGCGCAACGACGCCGTACACGGAGTCCTGGACGGGCACCTGGCCGAAGCCCTGCCCCCCGGTCGTGGGAGTCGCCTGGAGCAGCCAGACAGCGCAGACGGTGGCGAGGATCAGGCCGGTCGCCGTCTTGAGGAAGCTCTGGAGCCGCTGCCAGGTGACCGACGCGGTGAGTCGGAGGGTCGGCAGGTGGTAGGCGGGGAGGTCGATGATCAGCGGTTCGGCGCCCATGGTGCGCCAAAGGGTGCGGCGGAGTACGAGCCCGACGAGGATCACAAGGAGGACGGACAGCACGTACATGGCGAAGACTGCGGTCCCAGCCCTGTCACCGAAGAAGACCGTGCCGAGCATCACGAAGACGGTCAGCCGCGCGGAGCAGGACGTGAACGGGATGAGTAGGACGGTCAGCAGTCGCTGGCGTGAGTCGGGGAGGATGCGGGTCGCCGAGATCGCGGGCACGTTGCAGCCGAATCCGATGACCAGTGGGAGGAAGGCCCGACCGGGGAGACCGATCGTGCGCATGAGCCGATCGGTGACGACAGCAGCGCGTGCGAGGTAGCCGGAGTCCTCGAGCAATGCCAGCAGGACAAACATGAGAGCCATGAGCGGTACGAACGTGAGCAGCATCCCGATGCCGCCGATCAGGCCGTGGAGCAGAAGGCCCTCGAACCAGGTGCCGGTCAGGTGCGTCACGGACAGCAGGGCGACGCCTGCCTGGGTGACGGGGCCGGTGAAGAGGCCGTCGAGTGCGCCTTGGAGGGGTGCGGCCGCGGTCGTGGTGATCTGGAACACGGCCCACATGACGGCCAGGAACAGAATCGGGCCCACGACAGGAGCGGTGACCCAGCGGTCGACGGTGTCGGAGACTGTACGGCGATGGTGCTCGGGTTGATTGGCCCCGTGGTCCACGGCGGTGGCGAGCCACGAGAAGCGGTCGTCGTCACGCACGAGGGCGTCACAATCGTCGGGGATTGGTCGGGGGTCGAGCGCAGGGGCGGCGAGGGCTGTGCGTACGGATCCGGCCAGGGCGTCGAGGCCGGCCCGGCCGCGGGGGTCGACGACGACGACCGGGCAGCCGAGTGACATGGAGAGCGCCGCCGGGTCGAGCGTGACGTCTCGCTGAGCCGCCACGTCGGTCATGGTGAGGGCGACCAGCAGGCGCATGGGTAGCTCGCGGAGCTGTGCCACGAGGTACAGGCCATGCGCCATGCGGGATGCGTCCACCGTGGCGATGACGAGATCGGGGCGTTCGTCGACAGCACCGTCGACGAGCAGCGAGCGGGTGAGCGCCTCGTCAGGAGAGTGGGCATCGAGCGAGTGCGCTCCGGGAAGGTCCATGACGGTGAGGGAAGTGGGGCTCTCGGCCGCGTCGCAGGTGCAGTCGAGGCAGGCGCAGGCCGGGGTCAGGAGCGTGGACCGCCAGACGCCCCGCGAGACCTCGACGGTGGTGCCGGGCCAGTTCCCCGTGGTGACGCGCGATCCGGTGAGGGCGTTGAAGAGCGTCGACTTGCCGGTGTTCGGTGCACCGACGAGTGCTACCACGCCAGCGCCGGCGCCAGCGGTCTCGTCGGTGATGGCGTGGCAACCCGCCTTGGCCGTGGCCGGTCGCGGGGAGCCTGCGGCGACCGTGGCGATCGACCGGCCGAGGCGCGTCGTTTCGGGCATCAGGCGAGCTTCGCGCGCAGCTGTCGGACGAGGTCGGAGCCCAGTGCGATGCGGGAGCCGGCGACAAGAGCGATGCGGCCGCCGCCGATAGTGCGGGTGAGGAGTTGGAACGAGGCTCCCTCGCGAAGACCAAGAGTGCTGAGGCGCTGGCGGTGTGCGGTTGCGCCGTCCATGGAGACCAGGGTGAGAGGGGTGTCGAGCGGTGCGCTCGAGAGGTCAAGGGCCTGGGTCATGCTGGTAAGGCTAGCCTTCCCTGAGGTCGGCCCTAGCGGCGGGGTGCGGGCCTCAAGAAATGTCGGGATATCGAGATAAAGATATAGTGGCATAACGAGATATCGACCTCGTGGTTGAGCAGCTAAGGGGCGTGGATGATCTGCGGCCGTCACCCGTCTCCCGGTAGAGTCGCGGTTCGACAGTGTTGGTGGGTGGACGGAAGGCAACTGCATGAGCGAGGCATCCAGCGAGGCAGGTACGGCTCCCGTTTCACGTGAAACATTGCCCCGCCCCACGACCACCAGAGTGATGGTCGTCGTGAATCAGAAGGGCGGTGTGGGCAAGACAACCACCGCCGTGAACCTGGCCGCTTCTCTCGCGCTCGGCGGCCTCAAGGTCCTCCTGGTCGACATGGATCCCCAGGGCAACGCCTCGACGGCACTGGGCGTGGATCACAGGCAAGGCGTACGCGGCACGTACGAGGTCCTCATCGACCAGGATGAGATGGCGTGGCATGTAGTCGACAGCCCCGAGGCTCCGAGGCTCTCGGTCCTTCCGGCCAGCATCGACCTCGCAGCGGCCGAGATCGAGCTCGTGTCGATCGCCGGGCGTGAGCACCGACTCCTGGACGCATTGCGCGCCTACCTGAACGAGGCGCCCCAGGACTACGTGATCCTCGACTGCCCGCCGTCACTGGGACTCCTCACCCTCAACGCGCTGGTCGCCGCCAAGGAGATCCTGATCCCGATCCAGTGCGAGTACTACGCACTCGAGGGCGTCTCGCAGCTCGTCCGCACCATCAACTTGGTGAAGGGCAACCTCAACGACCAGCTCAAGGTGTCAACCGTGATCCTCACGATGTTCGACGCCCGCACGAAGCTCTCGGCCCAGGTGGCTGACGAGGTCCGGCGGCACTTCCCGACGGAGACCCTTCAGGCCGCAATACCCCGTTCGGTCCGCGTGGCCGAAGCCCCTAGCTACGGGCAAACGGTCATGTCGTACAGCCCGGGCTCCCCGGGTGCCGACGCCTACGCAGCCGCAGCCATAGAGATCGCCCACAGTGAAGGAAGCAACTGATGGCCACCACCGCCCGCACCAAGCCCGCCGGCCTCGGCCGGGGTCTCGGCGAGCTTTTTGTGAACACCGACATCGTGAGACCCGGATCGGCCGAACATCCCGCCATCCCGATCCCGGCCGGGTCCAGCTTCGGCGAGATCCCCATCACGTCGATCACCCCGAACCCTCGACAGCCTCGCACCGTCTTCGACGAGGATCAGCTGGCCGAGCTGGTCGCGTCCATCAAGGACGTCGGCCTCCTCCAACCTGTGGTCGTCCGTCCGATCGGTGACGACCGGTACGAGCTCGTCATGGGTGAGCGTCGCCTCCGTGCCACCAAGGAGGCGGGCTTCTCCACCATTCCGGCCATCATCCGTCCCACGGAGGAAGCGGACCTCCTCCGCGACGCCCTGCTGGAGAACCTGCACCGCGCGCAGCTGAACCCGCTCGAGGAGGCAGCCGCCTACCAGCAGCTGCTCGACGACTTCGCCTGCAGCCAGGAAGAGCTGGCCCATCGCATCCACCGTTCGCGCCCGCAGATCAGCAACACGATTCGGTTGCTGCGACTGCCGTCCGCGGTCCAACGCAGGGTCGCTGCAGGCGTTCTCTCGGCCGGTCACGCGCGCGCACTCCTGGCGCTAGCCACACCCGAGGCCATGGAGAAGCTGGCGACACGCATCGTCGCCGAGGGGATGTCTGTACGCGCGACTGAGGAGGCGGTCACCCTCACGGAGCCGACCCGTACCCCCCGTGCCGCCCGTGACCCCAAGCCGGCCAACCCACGCGGTGCGGAGATCGCCGCCGACCTCAGCGACCACTTCGACACCAGGGTCACGGTGGACCTGGGCAAGAATCGGGGAAAGATCGTCATCGAGTTCGCCGGCGAAGAAGACCTCGACCGCATCCTCGCGATCGTCGGGGGCACGCACGTCGCTCCATAGGGACGACCGACGCGGACTTGCCTGTCCACTGTGCGACGGGTGGCTCGCCCTTCGAGACGCAGGGCGAAGGAGTTCACCCTGAGGAGCGAGCCGGGTGGCGTGTCGCTCTTGGGGTGCGTCGCGGGCCCTACGAGACACACCGACGACTTCGTCGCGAATCTCCTCACAGAACCAGGGGCCAGTCGTCTCGGCTCGGATCCACAGATCCGTCCGGAATTATGTCTCTGAATCGACAAACCGAGAAAACGACTAAGAAACTAAGAGACCTCGGCTACGCGACACTAGCGTAGGACCTCCGGATTGCTGTCGGCGAGCTTGCGGTTCACGTCCTTGCGCGCGATGTGCTCGGCGACGAACGAGAGGAACGGCACCGTGCCAGCGAGTGCGATACCCACGACGTTCTGGACGCTCCACTTCACCCGACGGCCAAGGTCGATGGCCGTGAGGATGAGGATCGGGTAGAGCCAGCCATGCGGGAGACCGAAGTAGGTCACCCAGCGGTCGTCGTGGCCGAAGTACTTGAGCGGCACAGCGACGAGAACCAGCACGATGAGCAGGGCGCCAACCACGTACGCCATGACGCGATAGCGGATCAGCGCCGCCCTGACCTTGGGAATCTCTTTGGCAGGGATGATCGGCGTCAGGGGATGGACGAACCCTGCCCCAGCCGCAGTATCGTCGACGGTTCCCTCGGTGCTGTCGCTCACGCGATCCTCCTCTTGACTCCCCGGAAGCCTACCGGCCCTTCGAGACGGTTCGCGGCTGGCGCCCGCGGACCTCCTCCGATGAAGTGGGTTCACGGACTCAGGCCTACGAACATGCCCAGGAGCTCGGTGCGACGCCAACTAGGAGTTCACGTCCTTGATGAGGTCCGGAATGCGGACGTTCAACGTCTCCCAGAGCAGATCGTCATTGACCTTGTCGTAGTGGTGCGCCACGAGGTTGCGCATCCGGTTGATGCCTGACCAGTCGACGTCGGGATGGTCGGCCTTGAAACCATCCGGCAGTCTCTCGGCGACCGTCGCGGCCTTGATGAGGATCCGTTCCCCGGCATTGCGGAGCATGGCCCCATCCATGGTGTCGGCGAGGTATGCCTGTCGACCTTTGCTGACCAGGTACTCGGCCTCGGCGCCGATCTGGGCCAGGTCGTCGAGCCGTCGCTGGATCCGGTCGTCCGTCACAGGGGAATCGCCTCTGCCATCGCGCGCACCAACACCGGGCCAGAGCTGCCAGCCGACACCACATCAACCGGCACGGTCAGAAGGCTGGCCAAGTCCTCCTCGAGCGTCAGCAAGGTCACGATGTCTGAGCCGGGCGAGAACGTGACCAGCAGATCGATGTCGGAGTCAGGCTGGTCGGTGCCGTGGGCGACTGAACCGAAGACGCGCACGTCGCGGCCGCCGATGGCGTCGACCATCGCGAGCACCCGATCACGGGCGACTCGAAGCACCTGTGACGGCCGCACATCGAGGGCGCCCTCGATCGCGTCCCGAGCCGCGGCTGTCGGTTGCCTGGCTCCGCTCTCGATCACGGCGATGAGCGGTTGCTTCACACCGGATGCCGTCGCCAGCTCCCGCTGCGTCAGCCCGGCAGCAGCCCGCCGGAGCTTGAGGCGATCAGCGTACGGCGTCTCGGTCATGTCCCCATGATAACGCTTGCGTTATCATGGGGACTCCATTGGGAGGCCCCGTGTCACGCACGCCCCGAGCAATGACTCAGAACATGCCCTTGTATGCGGCCTCCCCTTCAGGGGTTGCGCTAAAGAGCGTCACCAGCCAGTCCTCAGCGGGTTCATCCCACGACTCTTCGGCCTCCAAAATCTCGCCGGCCCTGACGTCATCGATCAGGATCGGTTCTCCATCCGGCTCCCGGCAGCTGTAGAGGTGAATCAATCCGCCCTCGAGGAACCGTACAAGGATTCCGCGAGCGCGCCCCCTAAGCTCTTGGGAGCTCGGCTCCGGATGGAGCGCACGCAACTCCCAGGGTGCCGTCCACAACCCTGCGTAGTCTTCGATCGCCGCCCAGGTCCCTTCACCTTTCCGAAGTGGCTTCTCGAGCCAGTCCTCGGGGATGAGTCGTCGGACCTCTTCAGGTGTTGCACCACGAAGCGACGATGGGTCCCGCAGATCGCGCTCGACGGCGTCCTTCGCTGCCGCCGGGGCAGGGTACGACCGCTTCCCCGGCTTCCTGATCAGTACCTTTGTGAGTGTGAGCGCGAGCTTGGCGATCAGTTTCTTGAACGGACCCCGCAGGGCAGTCGCGGCTGTACTGAACCTGGCCATCCGCTGATGCGCTTGGCGACCGTGGCGCTGATGGCCTGGTTGATGGCCCACTCGGCGGCCTTCTTGATCGCGAAGCTGAACGGGCCGGCCACGATTGCCGGTGCCAGCAGCGCGAGCTGGAACAGGATCGCACCCTTTGAGCGTCTATTCGTAGACGGTGGAACGGTGGTTCAGGTCGAGTGCGACGATGACCAGGCGGGCGTCCTGGAGGTCGACCACGACGCGCCAGTCACCGACCCGGTAGCGCCATAGCCCGGCAAGGGAACCCGTGAGGCCCTTGCCGCGGGTACATGGGTCGTCAAGATCGGCGATCGTCGCCAGCGTGGACGTGATCCGCTGCGCAGTCACCCGATCACGCTTGGCCAACGTGACGAGCTGCCGCGCGGCGTCGGGGTGGAACTCAACCTTCCACGCCAACGTCGTTCACCAGCTCCTCGAGGGGGATGGTCTGTACGCGGCCGCCTCGGACATCGGCGGCACGCTGGACGAGGAGGTGCTCGTACTCGAGCTGGGGCAGTGCCCGCTCGATGGCCTCGCGCAGATAGAACGACTTGGACCGGTGCGTTCGCTCCGCGAGCGCGTCCAGGCGCTGCTCCAGCTCCTCAGAAAGTCGGACGGTAGTCACCATCCCGGAACCCCCTCGAACGTGTGCATCTGAATACGTGTATTCATTCTACTACGGGACCACAGCTTCGGTCTCCACACGGCGATCTGGTCGGGCTAGTCGGCGAGCTGAAGGCCGCGGCGGCGGTAGTTGCGGGCGATGATGACGCTCATGACCAGGGCGAACGCAGCGAACGCCCACCACTGCAGGGCGTACCCGGCGTTGCGTTCCTTGCCCTGGAGCGTCGGCAGGACCACCGGGGCCGCCGTCAGACCCTGCTGGGATGCCTCGCTCGCGTCCAAGGTGAGGTATCCGGAGACGACCGGCTGCGGCCAGATCTGGGCCAGCGCCTGCAGGCGTACGGAACCGTACGACCCGGTCGGAACCGCGTGGTCGGTCTGGGCCTCGGTGGGAAGGAAGACCCCTGTCTGGGTCAGGTCCCCGCTGGGCGCCGTGGACGTGATGGGGCCCACCCCCCGAGCAACCGCGACCACGCGTCCATCCGCCAGCTGGAACGCGGTCACCACGCGTTGGGCGCCGTCAGAGCCGACGACGAGGACCTGCTCGTCCGGGAGGTAGCGGCCCGACATGATCACCGTGTGTCCCCAGAGTCCGCCGACGGAGCCGCCCGTGACGGATGCGTCGAGCGCCAGAGCAGTGCCTTCGGTGATCGCCGCCGCGGCCGACTTGCCGGTGTTCACGAACACCTGGGCCTGCCACAGGCCGAGCCACCCCATGACGAGTGCTAGGACGACGCCCAGCGCGACGATCGCGGGCGGCACCCAGGGGGATCGCCCGAAGGGTTCGGCCATCCCTACGCCTCGGCTCCCCGCTCCCGGACCAGCGCGACGAGGTTCGAAAGCACCTGGCCGAGGTCGAGGCCGGCGGCCTCCATGGCAAGCGGCATCGTCGAGGTCTCGGTGAGCCCCGGCGCGACGTTGGCCTCGAGGAACATCGGGGTGCCGTCGGCATCCACGATGAGGTCTGTCCGGGACAGGTCGCGCAGGCCGAGCGTCGCGTGGGCACCGAGCGCCAGCTCCGCGCACCGCGCGGCGACGTCAGGCTCCAGCCCTGCGGGCGCGATGAAGCGGGTCGCGCCGGCCGTGTAGCGGGCGCTGTAGTCGTACACGCCGGAGTCCGGGATGATCTCGACCGCAGGGAGCGCGATCGGGCCGTCGCCGGTGTCGATGACCGCGACCGCCACCTCCGTGCCCGTCACGAAGCGCTCGACGACCGCGACGCCGCCGTACGCATAGGCCTGCACCATGGCCGCAGGGAGGTCCTCGATGCGCTCGACCTTCGCGCAGCCGAGCGCCGACCCGCTGCGGGCGGGCTTGACCATCATCGGGAATCCGAGGTGGGCCGCCAGCGCCTTCACCAGCGCCGCCGCCCCCAGCTCCCGGAACATGTCGTCAGGGAGCGCGATCTGCGACGGCGTCGCCCAGCCCGCACCGGCCATGCGGGGAGTAGCGATGGCCTTGTCGAAGGCCACCCGGCACGCCGACGACAGGCTGCCCACGAAGGGGATGTCGGCGAGCTCCAGAGCCTGCCGGAGCGCCCCGTCCTCGCCGGCGCCGCCGTGCAGCAGCGGGACGACGACGGGCTTGCCGAGGTCGGCAAGCGTCGCGAGGAGGCTGCTCGACACGTCCAGCTCGACGACCTCGTGGCCCGCGTCCCTCAACGCCTGCGACGCGCGTCGCCCCGAGCGCAAGGACACGTCGCGCTCATGGGACAGACCTCCGGAGAGTACGACGACGACTTCACGTGACATGGCCTGCTCCTAGGAGACGTCGGGCCCGGGGCCCGCTGACTGGTCGTGGGGATGGGGTGTGGACTTGAGCCCGAACATCGAGTGGAGCTCAATCTCGGCGTCCAGCACCTCGCCGAGACGGCGAGTGCCCTCGAGGATGCGCTCGGGGGTGGGGAAGCAGTACGACAGCCGCATGTTCCGGCTGCCGAGCCCGTCGGCGTAGAAGGCCGTACCGGGCACGTACGCAACCCTGTTCGTCACCGCGCGCGGCAGCAGCGCCTGGGCGTCGAGCCCCTCCGGGAGCGTCACCCAGACGAAGAAGCCCCCCTTGGGGTGCGTCCACGTGCTGCCCTCGGGCATGTGTGCGGTCAGGCCGTCGAGCATCGCGTCGCGGCGTGCGCGGTACATGTCCTTGAAGACCGTGATCTGCTGCTTCCAGTCCCAGTGGGCCAGGTAGGTCGAGATCACGTACTGGCTGAACACCGGCGGGCACAGGGTGGCCGACTCCTGCGCGAGCACGAGCTTCTCGCGAACAGCGTGCGGCGCGAGAGCCCACCCGACCCGGAACCCCGGCGCGAACGTCTTCGAGAACGACCCGAGGTAGACGACGTTCTCGGCGTCGAAGGACCGGATCGCCGGTACGGGGTCGGCGTCGAGGCTCAGCAGCCCGTACGGGTTGTCCTCGACGACCAGCACGCCCTCCTCGCGGCAGATCCGGGCAACCTCGTGGCGGCGCTCGAACGAGGTGAGGATGCCGGACGGGTTGTTGAAGTTGGGGATCGTGTAGAGGAACTTCACGCGCCTGCCCTGAGCGCGAAGCGACCGGATCGCCCCGAGGAGCGCTTCGGGCTGGAGCCCGTCCTGATCCATGGCGACGTGGACGACCTGTGCCTGGTACGACTGGAAGGTGCCCAGCGCCCCGACGTACGACGGCGCTTCGGCGAGGATCACGTCGCCCGGGTCGATGAACGTGCGGGTGACAAGGTCGAGCGCCTGCTGCGACCCGGTGGTGACCGTCACGTCGTCGGGGTGGCCGGCGACGCCCTCGAGGCTCATCACCTCACAGATCTGCTCGCGGATCACCTCCTCGCCCTGGCCGGACCCGTACTGCATGGCTCGTGTCCCCTGGGTGGCGATCAGCTCGCCCACGCGCTCGCCGATGACGTCGAGGGGGAGGTCGGAGATGTTCGGCATGCCGCCTGCCAGCGACACCACTTCGGGGCGGTTGGCGACAGAGAAAAGAGCTCGTACAGCGGACACCTTGAGGCCGTGCGTGCGCTCGGCATAGGTCTCGACGTACCTGTCGAGGCGGGTGTCACGTCTGGGCTGCGGAAGACTCACCCGCCTAGTCTGCCGTAGCGGGTGCATGCTCGGTACGATTCGTTGCGCAGGCCACATCGCAGGCCGTGGCAGGCCGACAACGTCAGGGGGGCAGATGAACAGGGCTTCGTGGCCGTTGCCGAGTCGCCGCTACCGCGCTTTGCACGCCTCCGACCTGGGCGACCTGCCGCTGTGCGGAACGTGCCACGACGTCGAGAAGCTCGTCGCGAGCCATGCCTGGGCCGACGCCGGCGACGCCGAGTGGGGATTCTGCGGTGTCGGCGTGTACGTGGGTGGCAAGCCTGTGGCATATGCGCTTGTCACGCCAGCGTTGTACGTGCCGCGGCGGCATCCGCTGTCCCGGGGCGCGAACGCGGACGCCGCAGCCTTGCTGGCTGTGTACGTGGAGGACGACCAGCCTGTACGTGCGTTCGCGAAGCAGGCCGTGCAGCGGTTGGCCGCCCGCCTCGTCGACCAGCGCAACATCGATGCGATCGACGCGGCGGCCTCCGACCGCGGGTTGTGCCTGCGCCCGTCGCGGGGCTGGCTGGAGTCGACGGGTTTCCGTCCGCTCGACGACGGTGTACGTCACCGGCTGGATCTCCGTGCGACCCGCGCCTGGCTCCCTCGCCCGCACGAGATGGTGCGCCAGGTGGCCGGTCTCGTCATCCCTGCGACGCCGCCCGCACCCGCTGGGCTCACTGAACAGAGCCTCCGCGAGGCCGTACGAGAGCCAGTGTCAGCGGCGCGCTGATCTGGCGGGTCAGGCGGGCCGGCCTTTCGAGACGCTGATGGCTTCGCGCACCAGCTCCTCAGGGAACCGGCTTCGAGACGCGCAGCGGCCCTCAGGACTTGCCGATGCCTTCGGCCACAGACTGGGCCGAGGCTATGAGGTCGTCGGCGGTCTGGTCGACCAGCGTCACGGCCAGCACGGCCGTCGTACCGGAGATCACGACGCACGCGAGGTTCTGGTCGGTCGTACGGCCGCACGCGCCGCCGGAGACTCGGGCCACGCTGCGGGCCTGGATCTCCTGGAGCGCGGCCTCGGGGTTGGTCTGCGGCCGGTAGGCGATGACGACGAACTGCTGCACCCCGCCACGGCTGTACGTCGCGGAGACGGTCGAGATCTTCGAGTCTGGGTGGACGGACGGGCTGGCGCCTTGCGAGGGGTCCCGTGCGTATTCGCCGGCAGAGCGGGGAAGTGTGAGGTCGCCTTGCGAGATGCCGCCAAGCGCCGGGTCGACGCGGGAGAAGAGGTAGCCGCCGCCACCGACGACGAGCAACAGCCCGACGACGATCGAGAGCACTGTGAACAGACGCTTGTGGTCGCGCCAGGCGAGGCGTCGGCGTGCGGAGCGGGCGCGTGCAGGCTTTGCTGCCCGCCGCGACCCCTGACCTGGACGCCGTGTCGGCGCCGTGATGGTCGTCTCTTGCTCGACGGGCACCACCTCCTCGGGGGATGCGGCCGAGATCGGCGTGAGGTCCCACTGCGTCTCCGGCTCGCCCGGCGCCGGACGCCGGAACAGGGCGTGCGTGTCGTCAGGATCGAGCGGCCACGGGGCAGGAGCGTGCCACGCGGCCGAGGGCTCGACTGCTTCGGCCGTCGGCGCGACGACCTCCGGCGATGACTCGACCGCCTGTGGCGGCAGCTCGACGATTCCCGGCGACGGGAACGACGACTGCCACGTGGGCGTGGGCGTGGGTGCGAGGGCGGGGAGCGTGGGCTGTACAGACGGGTCGGGCGGCGGAACGACCGTGCTGGGCGACGGCTCGTCGACGTCAGGAGAGGTCTGTACGAGATCGGCCGGGGCCTCTGACGCCGACCCCAGCGTCGGGAGAGGGAGCTGAACACCAGCATCGACCACGGAGGCGTACTCCACTGAGCGCTTCGGCAGCGGGAGCTGGACCGTTTCCTCCTCGTCCTCCGGCACCGGGCTCATCGCGGACCTGCGCGGCGCCGCCAGGGGCTCGTCGTCATCCTCGGGCATCGGTGTCAGCGCAGAGCGGCGGGGCCCAGGTCCGTACCACTCGGTGGGTGCGGGCGGCGACCATTCCGGATCGGGGATCCAGCGTCGTGGCGCGGGGCCCCAGGACGGTGTGGGCGCGGGCACAGCGCCCGGATCGGGACCGCCCGACCCGGGTGGCGTCAGCTCCCCCCCGGACATCTATCCGACCTACGCGACCTCATCGAGAGCCTTGCGCAGCTGCAGCTTCGGCACGGCACCCATGAACTGCTTGACGATCTCGCCGTCCTGGAACACCAGGACGGTGGGGAGGCGGAGCACGCCGTACTTGGACGGGACCGCCGGGTTCGCGTTGGTGTCGATCTTCACGAAGTCGATCTGGCCGTCGTACGTCTGCGCCAGCTCGTCGAGGATCGGCGACAGCTGCTTGCAGGGCGCGCACCAGTCGGCCCAGAAGTCGACGACGACGGGTCGCGACGAGGTGAGGACGACCGAGGCGAACGTGGCGTCGGTTACATCTTTGGCTGCGGACATACGGGACTCCTTCTGACGGACTCAGTCTGACAGGTCAGCCGGCGACGGCCACCGCTACCTCGGCGTCGGCGAGCTCCGTGAGGAAGCGCTCAGCGTCGAGGGCGGCGGCACAGCCGCTGCCGGCGGCGGTGACGGCTTGACGGTACGTGTGGTCGACGAGGTCACCGCAGGCGAACACGCCGGGAACGCTGGTGCGGGTGGTGCGGCCCTCGACCGTCACGTAGCCGGC
>JAYUEA010000228.1:0-5607 GCA_043739465.1 Propionibacteriaceae bacterium | reverse complement strand
CGCTCGCGATCGGCGCGTTCGTCCTCGTGTCGCTCGGCTGCGGTCTCGGGTTCGGGTGGCTCAACGCGGTGAACGTGCCGGGTCTCGTCGTCACGGTGTCCCCGTCGACGGTCATCGGCCAAGGCATCCAGCTGGTGCTCAACTCCTTCCACCTCGACTCCAGCGAGCACGCGGCAATCCGCCTCGCGCGCACGATCGGCCTGGTCATCTCGGTCGCGGGCGTGCTGCTGCTGGCGGTCACCGCGGCGCGCAAGAAGCCGATGTTCTTCCTGTCCTGGTCGTACCTGCTGGTTGCCTTCGGCGGTCCGGCGCTGCACTCCTGGTACGTCCTGTGGGGCGCTCTGCTGCTGCCGCTGACGAGCCCATCGGTGCGCGTGCAGCGGATCGCTCTGTGGACGACGATGGTGCTGCTGTCGTACTCGGCCGTGAACCTCGCCTGGCGCAACGGGGCCATCGCCCTCGGCATCGCCGCGATCATCCCGCTGGGATGGCAGGTGATCCACCATGAGCGCAGGCGACATCGCGAGCTGGACGTGGTGGAGGAGAGCGCATCATGACGCTGGAGCCGGTGACGAACGGTGACGTGCTGGCGGGGGTCGAGGATGGCGTCGGGCACCTCGTGCTCAACCGGCCGCGCGCGATCAACGCGCTCACGCGTGGCATGATCGACGACCTCGCCGACCGGCTCACCGCGTGGGCCGACGACGACAGGGTCCAGCGGGTCATGCTGACGGGGGCGGGGGAGCGTGGGCTCTGCGCCGGCGCGGATGTACGGGCGCTCCGCGAGCTGGCGTTGGCAGGCGACCCGCGCGTCGACGACTTCTTCCGCCGCGAGTACCGGGTGAACGCGCAGATCGCGCGCTACCCGAAGCCGTACCGGGCCCGGATGACCGGGATCACGATGGGCGGCGGTCTCGGGGTGTCCGCACACGGCTCTGTACGGGTCGTGGACGCGACCTCCCAGCTCGCCATGCCGGAGACCGGCATCGGCCTGTTCCCGGATGTCGGCCTGCTCTGGCACCTGTCGCGGGCCGGCGCTGCCGGCGCGTTCGTCGCGCTCACGGGCCTGCCCGTGGACGGCCCGACCGCGCTCGCTCTCGGCCTCGCGGACACCTGGCAGGGCGACGGGGACCCGACCGACGCGAAGCTGGAGGACGAATGGGTGGCGGAGTGCTTCAGCGCCGACGGGCCTGTCGAGATCCTCGCTCGCCTCGAGGGCGACTGGGACTCACCGGCGCCCGGTGAGGTCGCGGAGGTGCTTCGCTCCCGCTGCCCGCTCTCGGTCGCGGTGACCTGGGAGGCGCTCCGGCGAGCGGCCGCCATGGACCTCGAGCAGGTGCTGGCCCAGGACTACGTGCTGGCCACGTACTTCGCCCACCACGCCGACTTCGCCGAGGGGGTACGAGCCCAGCTGGTCGACAAGGACCGCAACCCGCAGTGGTCGCACGCGGGGCTCGAGGACGTGTCAGAGGCCGATGTACGGGCAATGTTCGGCGAGTAACCCGGCTCCCTGAGGAGAACTGCACGAGTCGGTTCCCTGAGGAGTTGGCTGACGGAGTCTGACAACGTCTCGAAGGGCCGGCCCGTCTGATGCCCTAAAGCGAGCATCGCGTGGTGCTGGGTGGGCGACCCACCATGGACAGAGGGCAACTTCTGGTTTGGCCCGCGAAATGTCGTGTCCACTGGACTCGATCGAGGCGGGCACTGCCGACATTTCGCTGGGCCGAACGTCGCGGGCTCCGGTGCCTCATAAGCCAGGCGCACCTCCGTACGCACTGTCGCTGCCGCCCTCGTGGCGGTGTCGTGGCTGGGCCGCGAGTGGCGGCAGATTGCTGCTTTCCTGGCGTGACTTCCGTCACCTTGACGCCACTCGAGCGGGCTCCCTGTGGGCGACCGGGCCATTGATCTGCGGCGGCACACTGGTCCGATGACCATGGAACAGTTCCTTGACGTGCTGCACGGCTTTGACGGCGTCCTCGACCTCGCGCCTATCGAGGCCCCGTTCCCCGAGATCGCGTGGGGCGACCACTTCTTCTACTACGCACCCGACGGCGAGGTGCCGCAGCGGGAGCAGCCGTACGCGACGATCGTCACGAAGGACTACCCGGACGACACGGCGTGCGACCTGGACCCACCAGGTCGGTGGCGTCTCAACATCCACGTCGGGCGCGACAGGTTGACCCAGATGATGGGTGCGGAGCCGCGATCGGCCGAGCCTCCTGACGACCCGAGCGTCGCCGATGTGTTCATCCCGCACCCCGTGTACTCAGCTCAGGGATGGGTGGCGGTGGTGAACCCTGGAGAGGCGACGACCGACGAGGCGATCTCGCTGCTGCAGAGGGCCCACGAGAGCGCCCGTCGACGCGTCGATCGCCGAGAGGTCAGCCGCGACGCAACGTGATGAGCGGGACCTCGGGGGGTGCCGCGACGCGTACGGGAGGTCCCCAGGCGCCGACGCCGCGTGACACGAACACAGGCACACCGCCCACGGTCCCGTACCCCTTGACCAGCGGCTGCTGCAACCCCACGACGTACCCGAACGGCCACATCTGTCCGCCGTGGGTGTGGCCGGAGAGCTGGAGGTCGACGCCGATCGTCGCCGCGAGGCCGCCGGCCGAGAGGGCCTGACGCGGTTGATGGGCGAGCAGCAGGCGGAAGCGAGACGTGTCCGACGCCTTGCTGCCGAGCGCCTCCATCGCCGCGACGGCTGCGCCGAGGTCCTCCTTGAGCACGCCCGCACCGGTGATGTCGTTGACGCCGAGCACGTCGATGCTGGACGTACCGCGGGTGACGATCATCGCGTCGTTGGCCAGCACCCGCAGGCCCTGCCGCTTCCACTCGGCTATCCAGTCGGCGGCGTCGTAGTAGAACTCGTGGTTGCCCGTGATCGCAACGACACCGTCCGGGGCGCGGAGCTGCGCCAGCGTAGCGAGCTCGGGCCCGAGGCCGGCCACGGTGCCGTCGATCATGTCGCCGCCCAGCACGATGAGGTCGGGTTGGGTCGCGTTGACCATGTCGACGACCTGAGCCGCGAACGCCTCGCCGCGTGCCGGACCGACGTGCAGGTCGGTGATCAGCGCGATCCGGTAGCCGTCGAACGACTGGGGCAGGTCGGCAGACGTGATCGTGACCTGCGTGATGGACGGCCGGGCAGCCTCCACGATCCCGTACGCGGTGGTGAGCAGGGCGAGTACGAGTCCGGCGGCGGTCAGTCGACGCAGGCGTGGCGCGCGGTCAGGGGCACGGTGACGAAGCCGGTCGACCAGGCGCCACAGGCCGTGGACGATCTGAACGGCGAGGATCGCCAGGATCACGTAGAACAACAGCCCCATGACGACGTACCCGGTCCACGTCAGGGGTCGCCAGGCCTTCGGGTTCGCGATGATGCGCGTGGTCGAGGCGGCGGCGAGCGTGACCCCGAACAGGACCACGATCGCGACGATGGTCGCGATCTTCCCGCGGCGACCGAGCTGCGGCGTGTGGGCGACGCGGCGGTACAGCCACAACCCCAGCCCGCCGAGCAGCACCACAGGTACGAGCACCACGATCCAGGGCACCGTCATCCTCCGTATCGGCGGGCCGTCCCGCGCGAGAGCAAGAGTAGGGCGAGACGAACGATCCTGGGACTAGGTCAGCGGTAGTTCACGTACTGCACGGCGAAGTCGTAGTCGGCGGCCTTGATCATCGCCTGTACGGCCTGAAGGTCATCACGAGACTTCGAGGAGACCCGGACCTCGTCGCCGGTGATCTGCGTCTTCACGCCCTTGGGGCCCTCGTCGCGGATGAGCTTGGTGATCTTCTTGGCGTCCTCCTGCGCGATGCCCTGACGAAGGGTGCAGGTCTGCTTCCAACGCTTGCCGGACGGGTGCGCGTCGGACGTCTCCATCGACTTGAAGTCGACGCCGCGGCGGCCGAGCTTGGAGTAGAACACGTCGAGCACGGCCTTCAGCCGCTCCTCGGTCGAGCTCTCCAGGTCCACGTCCTCGCCGGCCCACACGATCGTGGAGTCTGTGCCCTTGAAGTCGAACCGCTGGTGCACTTCCTTGGCGGCCTGGTTGATGGCGTTGTCGACCTCTTGGCGGTCGACCTTGCTCACGATGTCGAACGAGCTGTCGCTGGCCATGAATGTCTCCTTCGGTTGACGCCAGCGACACTACAACGCGCCGGCATGTACGAGCGCGTCAGCCGCGCAGGCGTTGCCCGCCGCGCAGGCCGACTCGGCGCCCTCGTCGAGGATGACCGCCGACAGGTACCCGGCAGCGAAGGCGTCACCGGCCCCGGTGGTGTCCCGCACCTGGCTCACCGGATGCACCGGCACCTCGAGCCGCCGCCCAGTGCTCCAGGCCACGGTGGGCTGGGCGCCGTGCTTGACGACGACGGTCGTGTACGGGAGGTAGCCGTGCTCCTCGACGCCGAGGAAGTCGGCCTCCTCGGCGTTGGCGAGCAGGTGGTCGGGGGCCAGGTCGGCGAGCAACGACCGGATCCGGGCCCGCCCGAAGCCACGCAGCGCCCCCACGCTCGACGCGTCGATGCTCGTGGCGATGCCACGCTCCCGGGCGCGCCG
This sequence comes from Propionibacteriaceae bacterium, assembly GCA_043739465.1. Taxonomy (GTDB): domain Bacteria; phylum Actinomycetota; class Actinomycetes; order Propionibacteriales; family Propionibacteriaceae; genus Fen-668. The sequence goes on along the minus strand of JAYUEA010000228.1, from coordinate 1,043 downwards.
CAACGCGTCCAGCACCGAGGTGGCGAGGGGCTCACCGCAGAACCCGTACGCCGGCACGTGCAGCACCGAGAGCCCGTCGAGCCAGGCATCGGCGACGGTCTCCAGGAGGAGAGCGGACCCGCGGTCCGGCACCATCGAGCGCTCACCGCCGGGTTCCACGAGGACCAGGATCGTGCCGGTACGACCGCGACGCTGGACGCGTACGTCGACGCCTGCCTCCTCCAGCCCGGCCACCAGGCCCTCACCGGTCGGGTCGGACCCGACGCACCCGAGGTAGCGCACGCCGACGCGACCGAGCCTCGCCGCCGCGGATGCGACGTTCGCCGCACTCCCGCCGCGCGTGCGGATGATGGACCCGGCCGCGTCCGTACCGATGGCCAACGGCTCGTCGAGCCAGACGACGACGTCCTCGACGAGGTCGCCGAGCGAGCCGAGGACCCCGGTCACCAGGCGGCGGCGATCTCGCCGCCGAGCGCGACGTTGCCCAGGTAGATCTCGACGTTGGTCGCCTCGGAGGCACCGCGGGTCGCGATGTGGAAGAACTCGAGCAGGAACGGCGTCACGTCGTGGCCGTGGATGTTCTGGGCGTCGGCGGCAGCGAGCGCGTCCGCCAGCACCCGCGCGTGGAGGCCGGCGTCGAGCTGGTGCTCGACGGGTACGGGACGGGCGACCAGCACCGCCGCGTCGATGCCCAAGGTGTCGCGGGCGTGGGCGATGGCGGTCACCTCGACAGGCGACTCCACCCGGAACGGCGCCGGGTAGCCGGAGTCGGCGATGTAGAAGCCGGGGAACGCGTCGGTGCGGTAGCCGAGCACGGCCACGTTGAGGGTCTCGAGCCGCTCCAGGGTGGCGCCCACGTCGAGGATCGACTTCACGCCGGCGGACACCATGACGACCGGGATCTGCGAGAGAGCGACCAGGTCGGCCGACTCGTCGTACGTCCGTGACGCGCCACGATGTACGCCGCCGAGGCCGCCCGTCGGGAAGACCTTGATGCCCGCCTTGTGGGCGAGGAAGGCCGTCGCCGCCACCGTCGTACCGCC
>JAYUEA010000227.1:0-5623 GCA_043739465.1 Propionibacteriaceae bacterium | reverse complement strand
ACACGAGCTTGCCGGACTCGGCGATGTCTGGCACGGCGAACAGCAGCGTCGTCAGCAGCGCGACCGGCGCTGCCGCGAACAGGATGAACGGCCGCATCTTGCCCCAGCGGGTGCGCGTCCGGTCGATGATGCTTCCCACGATCGGGTCGCTCACCGCGTCGAAGATCTTGGTGGCGGTGAGGATGCCGGTGACGACGGCCATGCCGCCGACGCTGATGTGGGCGTACTGCAGCAGGTAGACCAGGATGAACGTCGTCACCGTGGTGAGGATGAAGTTCTGCCCGAAGCCGGCGACCACGACGGAGAGTCGTTGCCGGCGGTCGCTCACAGGCGTCGTGACGAGGTCCATTCAGCGCTCCAGAAGGATGGTCTTGATCTCGAACGGCCCGAACGGGACGCCCGTCAGGTCGACGTCCCCGGTGCGCCGCTCGAGCAGGTCGGTCTCCCACGCGTCGGTGTGCGCCAAGGATGTCGAGATGGCGACTGTCGTGGAGCGACCGAGGCTCTCGTACAACCTCAGCACCACGCCCTGCCCGTCCTCGGCGACCTTCACCGTGTCTATGACCACGCCCGGGTCGTCAGTCTGGACGACGGGGTCGAAGGCAGTTCCCTCGACCAGCAGCAAGGGGTTGTTCAGCCGATAGCCCTCGCGCACGACCGATGCCAGGTCTCCGGTGGCGAACGGCAGGAACGCGTACGTGAAGTGGTGCTCGCCGCGATCGGCCGTCTTGTCCGGGTACGTGGGAGAGCGCAGCAGGTTGAGGCTGATCAGCCCGTTCTTGGCCCGGTGGCCGTACTTCGAGTCGTTGAGCAGCCCGAACCCGCCCAGGGAGTCCTCGGTGGCCAGCCACTTGTGCGCGCAGACCTCGAACTGCGCCTTCTCGATCGAGTCGCGCTCGGTCGTGGGCCGCGCGATGTGACCGAACTGGATCTCGCACGTCGCCGTGTCCCCGTACCGGCTCGGGCGGAACTCGGCGCGCAGCATCTTGTGGCTCTCGTGCCAGTCGACGCGGGTCTCGCACCGGACGACCGGGCTCCCCTGCTCGAGGACGACCCGCTGCTCGACCGTGCTCTTCGAGATCGTGTACGTGCTTCGCCGGACGACCGTCGGCCCGTCGACCTCCGTCTGGGTGGACACCAGCGTCAGCGTCCGCGGCTGCGCCACGTGGTAGTCCTGCTTGATGTCCCAGGCGTCGTAGGGCCACTGGTACGGGTCGTTGTGGAGCACCAGCCGGTTGAGGCCGCTCCCGGCGTGCTCAGCCCCGGACCACTCGGTGCAGGAGACGATCTCCCCGGCTTCACCGAAGCGGAGGCTGAGGATGCCGTTGCTGATGGTGTCGCCGTCGTACGACAACGTCGTGGTCGGGACCTCTCCCAGGCTCTCGGCCGCGTACGGGCCGACGTCGGCGGCGTACCAGCGACCGTCGTGACGCACGTGCTCGGTCCGCGGGAACGAGGTGAGGTTGAGGGCGACGGTTCCCTCCCCCGGCGGCAGCTCCCGTGCCAGGTCGTCGACATATGCCTGCAGTGAATTCTCGAGGTTGCGGTAGGCCTCGACGGCCTCGCGGTGCACGCGGGTGATCGACGAGCCCGGGATGATGTCGTGGAACTGGTGCAGCAGCACCTCGCGCCAGGGTTGCGCGAGCGGCTCACGGCTGTCGGCCCCGACGATGACTGCCAGTGCCTCGGCGTTGTGGAGCATGCGCTCCATGAGCCGGTTGTAGCGCTTCATCTCAGCCTGCGTCGTGTATGTGCCCTGGTGAGTCTCGAGGTACAGCTCGCCGACATGGCGGTGCACGATCTCGCGCTGCTCCAGCTCGCGGAAGAAGCTGTCGGCGGCCGAGAACTCGACCTTCGGGAGCCCGTACAGGTTGTGCTCACGGCCGAGCAGCTCGAGGTGGACCTCGCCCGGTCCCCCGCCGCCGTCGCCGGCCCCGTACACGAGCAGTGCCGTGTCGAGGTCGCGCTCGGGGTAGTGACGCACCCCGCGCAGCAGCCCGTCTGCGGCCGCGCGGCTGTTGTAGTCGCCCTCCGGCGGCATGTGCACGAGCACGCTCGAGCCGTCGATGCCTTCCCAGGTGAACGTGCGGTACGGGAAGTTGTTGATCTTGTTCCACGACAGCTTGATCGTCTGCAACCAGTCCATGCCGGACTTGCGCAGGATCTGCGGCAGGTTGCCGTTGTAGCCGAAGGTGTCGGGCAGCCAGCACAGGCGCATCTGCTCGGGCGCGATGCCGAACTCCTCAGCCCAGAACCGGCGGCCGACGAGGGCCTGGCGGACCAACGACTCGCCGCTCGGGAGGTTCGTGTCGGGCTCGATCCAGAACGCGCCCTGCGGCTCGATGCGACCGGCCGCGACGGCGTCCTTGATCCGCGCGTACAGGCCGGGCTGCTCCTGTTTCATCCACCACAGCTGTTGAGGCTGGCTCGTGCCGTAGATGTAGCCGGGTCGCGTCTCGATCGTGTTGAGCGCGCGCACGTACGTGCGGGCTGACTTCCGGCGCGTCTCCCGCAACGGCCACAGCCACGCCATGTCGAGGTGCCCGTGCCCGATCGCCGAGTACGTGAAGTCGCTGGTCGACTCGTGCGCCAGCGACTCGGCCAGGACGCTCCGCGCACCGGCCACACGGCCCGCGCCGAAGCGTCGGTACGAGTCCCGCAGGACGGCCCGGAGGCGCGTGGCGAGGGCGGCATCATCGGTCGACGAGGCGAGCACCATCAGCGTCAGGTAGTCGTAGTAGAGCCCGTACGCCTCGTCGTCGCGGGTGACGATGCGCGCGCCATGAAAGGCGGCCTTGCCGATGTCGTACAGCAACAGGCCGTTGTAGGCGACGTCGGCGTAGAAGTCGACGCGGCCCTCGGACACCTCGAGGTGGGAGACGTTGCGGTAGGGACCGCCGGCGTGGGGCAGGTCACCCTGGATCCAGACGGTCGACACAGAGTCGACGACGTCGCCGGCCGGCGAGTAGATCAGCCCTTCGCCACGGATGCCGAGCTGTACGACCGGGGCGTGGACGCCCGGCGGGATCGCGCCCGTGATGTGCAGCCAGGCGCAGTCGAGCTTCTTCCCCCAGTGGGTCCCGGCCGCGATGGGCTCGAAGAAGGCCGGCTCGAGGTCGGCGAAGCGGACAGGTTCCCGCGACCTGACGATCGTGGCGGCCAACGGCGCGGCGGGCGCGTAGATGGCGTCGCGCAGACGACGCAGCCGCAGGTACTCACGTGGTTCGTCAGCCATGACTCCGAAGAGGAACTTTCCCCAGTCGACCATATCGGCCCCCCACTCGCCCGCCTGTACGGTCGGGCAGGTCCCGGCTCCGCGCTCCGACTCTACGTGCGAGAGGGCCGCTATCCTGCCAGTTTCAGCAGCTCGTGAGCGTCCTGCAGGGTGCTGAGGGCGGCGAGAGTGGACTCCGCCCCACAGTTCTCGTTGCGACCGTTAACCTCGAGCCCGTCGTACCCGGCCCCGTCCTCGGGGTCGTACATGACCGTGCCCGCGTCGTTGGCTCCGACGAACCAGCGCCATGCCTGCATCGTGCCGACCCGCCACATGGGGTCGCCCGTGATCCTGAGGGCGTCCAGGCATGCGGCCGAGAGGATCGACGCTTCGATGGGCTGCTGGTCGAACAGCGGGCCGCGGTCCTCGGGGCCACGCCCGTTCGTACCGGTCAGTGAGAAGTAGCCCTGCGGCGCGGTCTCGATGCGGAGCAGAGCTTCAAGAAGATCGAGCCCCTCCTGCAACGTGTTGTCGCTCCCGAGGGCCTTTCCACCAAGGATGAGCGCCTGGCACAGCGCGCCGTTGGCGTAGCGGAGGCTGGTCTCAGGCCACGGCCAGTCCACGCCCCGACCACGGGGAAGGCGCGCCAGGCAGGAGGCAAGCAGGTGCCGCGCGATGTCGCACTCCGGGTGGACGGTGAGGACGTCAGCCGCGCCGAGAGCGGCGAAGGCGCTGGCCCGTACGTCAGCCGACCGACGCTTCGCGGCGATCAGGAAGGCGGAGAACGCCCTGCTGCGGACGGCCGGGACCGTCGCTCGGCGCGCGCCTGCTCCGAGGCCGGCGATCGCCCGACCCCACCAGTCGTCCGTCGATGCGTCGTCGGACCACCGTCCGGCGACGGTCATGCGGTTGTGCACCTCGCCTGACGGCATCACGGCTCGCTCCAGGAAGCGCAGGTACACCTCCATCGCGCGGGCCAGCTGGCCGGTCTGCTCCGGCGAGCGGACGACGACGGCCAGAGCTCGAGCCACGTCGTCGGTGCAGTAGCCGTGCTCAGGTCGCGGCACCCGGCCCAGTGCGTGCTCGTACAGGCCGTTGTCGGTGGTCAGCGAGAGCAGGTGGCTGAACACAACCGGAGGCAGCCCGTCGTACCCCTCTGGCGTCAACTCCCGACGCTGACGCTCGACAGCTCGTCGGCGAGGGCCGCGTACCGCTGCGCGACGGCCGGCCAGCTATTGGCTTGCGCGTGCGCCCGAGCGACCGCCGAGGCCGCCTCGAGGCGGGCACGATCCTCGAGCGCAGCCACGACGGCCGTCGCGATCTGCTGCGGGTGCTGGTGGTCTACCAACAGACCGGCGCCATCGGACAGGAGCTCGATCGAGTGCGGGAAGCGTGTCGCGATGACGAGCTTGCCGGCTGCGACGGCCTCCACCAGAACGCCGGAGGTCGCCTGGTCGCGCGAGTCGTACGGGAGCAGGACCAGGTCGGCAGCAGCCACCTCGGCCGCCAGCTCGGAAGTCTCCCGGTAGCGACCGTCGATCTGCACTCGGCCGGTGAGCCCGAGCTCGTCGACGAGGGCGGTCAGCGACTCCCTGTACCGCTCTCCCTGGTCGATGACCACCTTGGGGTGGGTCTGCCCCAGCACGCGGTAGATGGGCGCCGGATCCAGGTCGCCGAGCAGGGCCATAGCGCGGATTCCCCACTCGATGCCCTTGCCCGGCCCGATCAGGCCCCAGGTCAGGACGACAGGGGTGAGGGACGTACGGGCTCGCTGGGGTGCAGTCCAGGCGTCGACCCCGTGCGGGATGAGGAACACCTTGGACGCAGGCACGTCGTACTCGTCGACCAGCAGTGTCGCGGCGGTCCGCGTCATGGCCACGACGGCCCCAGAGAGCTCGCCGATCTCCTGCGTCACCTGCCGCTGATGCCGGGAGGGCGACGCTAGCACCGTGTGCATCACGACGACCGTCGGGGCGGTGATCTGGGCCAGCAGGTCGAGAACCTCGTCGCCGTCAGGGCCGCCGTAGATGCCGTACTCATGCTGCACCACGACCACGTCACTGTCGTTGAGCACCTCGGCGGCATCAGCCCGGCTCGCGAGGTCGCCGGGCCGAAGGTCGGCAACGACGCGTACACGAGCGGTGTCGACCGACGGGCCTGCTGCCACGAGGTCGTCGACCCTGACGACGACGCACTCGTTCGTGCCGCCCTTCGAGATCGCTGTGGCGAGCGCCGCGGTGAACGTGGCGAGACCGCATCGGGTGGGGGGATAGGTGCTGAGAAGGCCGAAGCGTGTCATGGGCCGGATCCGTCCGTTACGGTCGACGTCCAAGGGCCGACCTTCGACGAGACGTCTGCCGGTCGGCACCTCCCGCGGAACCAGCTGTCATGGTCCGGTCGACAACGCTG
>JAYUEA010000226.1:0-1842 GCA_043739465.1 Propionibacteriaceae bacterium | reverse complement strand
CGTGCCGCCAGACCGACCCGGCCAAGCCGATCAACGCGATCGCCCGTCTCTGCTACACCGACATCCCCGTGCTGTATCAGGCGCGTGGCCTGAGCGAGGGCAAGACCGTATATGTAACGACGCCCTGGGAGTACCCCGTACTCACCGGCGGCTTCGTCGACGTGGCACGGCGCCTCACCGACTTCCTCGGCGTGAAGGCAGTGCCCGGACTGTCCGGCCAGCAGGTCCTCGACAACGCCGACCTTTTCTACTCGATCTGCGCTGTGATGCTGTTCGCCTGCTTCCTCGCACTGGTCGTCCTGCAGCGGCACATGGGCGGCGCCCGCTGGTGGCCGACCGCGCTGATGGTCGCCGTCGCGCCCGTCGTGATGGCCGAGGGGCTCATCAACTGGGACCTGCTCGCCGTCACCCTGACCGCGGCGGCGATGTTCGCGTGGAGCAGGAAGTACCCGTACGTGGCCGGCGTCTTCTATGGCCTCGCGATAGCGGCGAAGCTCTATCCGCTGTTCATCCTCGGCCCGTTGCTCCTGCTCTGCCTGCGCTCGAGACACCTGCGCGAGTTCGGGAGGATGGCGGTCGCGGCCGTCATCTCGTGGGTCCTGATGAACGCCCCCGTCTACCTTGCGTCGCCCTCGGGCTGGCTGTACTTCTGGCACTTCAACGTCGACCGCGGCGCCGACCTGGGATCGATCTGGTACGTGCTCAGCCTGGCCGGCATCGCCGTACCGAACCCCGGCGTGTGGTCGTTCCTGCTCATGTTGCTCGGCTGCCTCGGCATCGCCGCGCTGATCTTCCTCGCCCCGCGGCGCCCTCGGGTAGGCCAGGTGGCGTTCCTCGTCGTCGCACTGTTCCTCGCGATCAACAAGGTCTACTCGCCGCAGTACGCGCTGTGGATGCTGCCGCTGCTGGCCCTCGCGCGGCCGACCTGGCGCGAGTGGGGAATCTTCAACGCCGCGGAGCTCGTCTACTACTTCGCCATCTGGGGTCACCTGGCCGGCACGCTGCATCCGGGCGACGGCAGCCCCGACGGCGTGTACTGGGCCGCGGTCTTCCTCCGCGTCGGCGTCAGCGTGTGGCTCATGGCCGTCGTCGCGACGGACATGATGCATCCCGAGGAGGACATCGTCAGAGAAGGTGGGGTCGACGACCCCATCGGCGGCCCTCTCGACGGAGCCCCTGAGGTCTGGAGCCTGCGTCTGGTGGCGGCCGGCGAGGGACGCGCGCCATCGCTTCCGAGTGCCGGATCCGTCGTCTACGGCCCAGTCGAGACCATCGACGAGACCCCGGCGCCGAAGCCGCGGCGGGCGTTCGGCGACGACGAGCCGACCGAGGAGGCGTGAGCCCGGCAGGTACGGACCGCGACGGGCCCAGGCTCGTCGTACAGGCCTGGCTGGGCAGCCGCCTCCTGCTGGCACTCGTGTTCGGGTGGGTGCTGTGGACCACCGGCCGTGCCTGGCGCGACGCGGTAGGCAACTGGGACGTCGCCCACTTCCTCCGCATCGCGCGCGACGGGTACGTGGCCCGCAACGAGGCCGCCTTCTTCCCCGGCTTCCCGCTTCTGCTGCGTGCGGCGTCCACGGTCGGGTTCGACATGACAGCCGTGGGCGTCGTGATCTCCCTTGTCGGGTCGGCATCCGCCGCCTGGGCGCTGTGGCGCCTCGGCGGACCACGGGTCGGCATGGTCGCGGCCGCACTCTGGCTGTTCGCGCCCACCGCGGTGTTCACCGTCGTCCCGTACACGGAGAGCCTGTTCGCGGCCCTGGCCTTCTGGGCCTGGGTACGGGCTCGCGACCGGCGCTGGGGCTGGGCGGCGCTGCTCGCGGCAGGCGCCTGCTCGGTGCG
>JAYUEA010000225.1:0-5640 GCA_043739465.1 Propionibacteriaceae bacterium | reverse complement strand
TGATCGGTGCCGCGGTGCTCACGATGGTCGCGTACGCCGTGAGCGCCCCCTTGCGCGGGACGATCGGCGGGGCGGGTTCCAGCGCGATCCCAGCAGGGATCGCCCTCGTGCTCATCGGCTTCTGGCTGCTGCTCAGCCGACACACCGCCGTGAGCCAGCTCGTCGGGTTCGTCGTGCTCGACAACGGCATCGCGATGGTCGCGTTCCTCACCTCGGACGGGCTGCCGCTGACCGTCGAGCTGGGGTCCACCCTCGACGTGCTGCTGGTCGTCGTCATCCTTCGCGCGCTCACGACCCGGATGCGAGCCACCCACGGCGGCACGTCGGTCGACGACCTGAGGGAGCTGAAGGACTGATGACGATCCTCCTGTGGCTGCCGGTCCTCGCACCTGCCCTGCTGGGTGCGGCCGTCGCCTGGCGCCACTCCGATCGCTGGGCCCGGCTCGCGCCCCTCGCCGCAGCGGTCGTGATCTTCGCCTGCGGGGTGGCCCTGCTCTCCTCCGGTCAGGTCACCGCCTCGTCGGTGCTGAGGGCTGACGTCCCAGCCTCGTACGTGCTGCTCTGCATCGGCGCCGTGGCGATCGTGGCGCTCTGGGCAGGTCTCACGGCCGGCGGGCACGCGCCAGGGGTCGGTGGACGGGCCGACGCACTCCTGTGCGGCTTCCTCGCCGCCATGAGCCTCGCCGTGCTGTCGGACAACCTCGGGGTGATGTGGGTCGCGGTCGAGGCCACGACGATCGCCACCGCCTTCCTCGTCGGCCAGCGCGGCACGCGCACGGCGATCGAGGCGGCCTGGAAGTACGTGGTCCTGGGATCCGTCGGCGTCGCCATCGCGTTCCTCGGCATCGTCCTGATCTACGCCGCCACGCCGAGCGGCTCGACAGCCACCCTGTCCTGGATCGCGCTCACGAGCAGCGGCCACGCGCTCAACCCGGCGGTGGCCAGGATCGGGATCGCGCTCGCCGTGCTCGGCTTCGCGACGAAGGCCGGCCTCGCGCCGATGCACTCCTGGCTGCCTGACGCCCACTCCCAGGCGCCAGCACAGGTCTCCGGGCTGATGTCGGGCGTTCTGCTGTCTGTGGCCATGTACGCGATCGTGCGGATCCAGTCGCTCGGCGTGCTGTACGCCGGTGCCGCTCTGGTCCGGGGGCTGCTCATCACCGGCGGCCTGCTCTCGCTGGCCGTGGCGGCGCTGCTGATGCTCACGCAGAAGGACTACAAGAGGCTGCTCGCGTACTCGTCGATCGAGCACATGGGGATCATCGCCCTCGGGGTCGGCTCAGGCTCCACGCTCGGGCTCGTGGCCGCACTCGTACACGTCCTCGGCCACGGCGTGGTCAAGGCCGCGATGTTCGTCGTGGCGGGCCGGATCCTGTCGGAGACCGGCAGCTCGCGCATCGAGGACGTCTCCGGGCTCCTGCAACGCCGGCCCGATCTCGGGTGGCCCTTCCTCGCCGGCACCGCCGCGTTGCTCGGCTTCCCGCCCTTCGTCACGTTCTTCACCGAGGTCGCGATCATCATCGCTCTTGCCTCCTCCGGCCTCCCCTGGGTGGCAGCGGGCGCGGCCGTCCTTCTGCTCGTGAGCTTCGCAGGCATCGCCCGACAGGTGCTGGCCATGACCGTCGGCGCGCCATCCGACGGGCACAACGCCGAACACCCGCCGGAACACACGCAGGAACACGCACCTGAGCACGCTCCCAAGCATTCGGCCGGCAGGCGCGGCACCGTCCCCGTCGTGATCGGAATCGGGCTGTGCGCGGTGGCGACCCTGGTGGTCATCCCACTTGCGCCCATGCTCATGGCGGCCGCCGCGGCGCTGGGAGTGACGCCATGACGACCCGAGTCACCGTCAGCCGTGACCAGCTCGCCTCTGTCGTGGGCGGGCTGCTTGAGGACGGCCACCGCATGGCCCTCGTCGCGGCCCATGAGGAGCCCGACGGCTTCCGCGTGGTCTACGTGCTGCTCGGCAGCGATCGGGTCGAGGTCACGATCGAGATGTCGCGCGAGGACGCCTGGCTACCGAGCCTCGCGGCGATCTGCTACCCAGCTGGTCGCTTCGAGCGCGAGATCCACGACCTGTACGGGATCAGGCCCGTCGACCACCCGCTTCCCCATCGTCTGGTCCGCCACGCGCACTGGCCCCCCGGGTACCACCCCATGCTCGCCGGCGCCGGCGCCGGCGCGATGTCCGAGGGCGACGGTGCCGCCTCGTACCCGTTCCTGGAGGTCGAGGGAGACGGCGTGTACGAGATCCCCGTCGGCCCGATCCATGCCGGCCTCATCGAGCCGGGCCACTTCCGCTTCTCCGTGGTGGGCGAGACCATCTTGCGGATGAAGGCGCGGCTCTGGTTCATGCACCGCGGGGTCGAAAAGCTCGCCGAACAGCGGACCGCCGACGACGTGCTGCCCCTCACGGAGCGCATCAGCGGCGACACCGCGATCGGGCACTCGCTCGCCTATGCGATGGCCGTCGAGGACGCCCTGGGGATCCACGTCTCCCAGGACGCCCGCATGGTCCGCGCCCTGCTGCTGGAGTGCGAGCGCATCTACAACCACGTCGCCGACCTCGGCGCCATGGTCAACGACGTCGCCTTCAGCATCGTCAACGCCCACACCGGCCAGCTCCGTGAGCAGCTGCTCCGGCACAACGAGGCGCTCACCGGCCATCGGCTGCTGCGCGGGGCGATCCACGTCGGTGGAGCCCATCTGCTGCATCCGGTCGACCTGGCCGTCATCGAGCGGACGGTGGCCAGGGCGCGCGAGCTGGCCGAGGTGTCGCTGGCGCACAGCGTCGTCGCCAACCGTCTCAAGGACACCGCCGTGCTGCGGCCCGACCAGGTGCGCCACATGGATGTGCTCGGCTATGTCGCACGAGCCTCGGGTGTGCCGGTCGACGCCCGCGTGGACCACCCCTTCGTGGATCTTGGCCCCGACTTCCACATCATCACCGAGCCCGACGGTGACGTCCGCGCGCGGTTCCTGGTGCGCTACTACGAGCTGGGCATCTCAGCATCAGTCATCGCCGATCTCGTACGGCGCCTCGACGGGCGTCTCGGCGATGTGACAGCCGCCCCCAGTACCAGCGGTGCGGGCTTCGGCGTGGTCGAGGCGTGGCGCGGCACCCTGTGCCATCGCGTCGAGGTGTCGGACGGCACGATCACGCGCCTGAAGGTCGTCGACCCCTCCTGGTTCAACTGGCCGGCCCTCCCTCAGGCTCTGACCGACACGATCGTTCCTGACTTCCCCCTGGCCAACAAGAGCTTCAACCTCAGCTACGCGGGCAACGATCTGTGACATCGTCCCTTCTGACGGCAGATCGTCCCACATAACAAGATGACGTCCCACCCTCTGGACAAACGGCTTGCGTTTGTTGGTCATCGGCACCAGAGTTCTGCTTAGCGACGGGCATAGCACGCGCGACGACCGTGGCAATGACTCGATCTCGGCTGACGAGACGAGTGGGAGGTCTTCTCCCGAACGGCAATGGGGCCGCCACAAGACACGTTCGGAAAGGTGGGTCCCCCGATGCCCGCACCTGCCCTCGTGATGCTCTCGCCCGGGAGCTCCGACCCGCGCGTGACCCAGGTCGCGCACGAGCTTCGTCGTGAGCTCCAGACCTTGCGTCCGGAGATCTCCGTGAACGCGGCATTCCTCGGCCACTGTCCTCCCACCGGCCCACAGGTCGTCTCGCAGCTCGCCTCGCGCGGCCACGCGGAGATCGTGTTCGTGCCCCTGTGCCTCACCCGGGCCGCCAGCAACTGCGACGACCTCGAAACGCTGGTGGCTCGCGTCCGAGCGTCCCACCCGGGTGTCAGGTTCTCGGTGAGCGGTCCTGTCGGACCTGCGGCGAGCCTGCTCGGCGTTCTCGACGTTCGTCTGCGGTCCGCGCTCGCCTCGTCCCGCGTCCTCGAGGTCGACGGTCTGGTCCTCAGCACCGAAGGTGCGGGGGACGTCCGTGGCGGCGCCCTCATCGCGCGTCGCGCTCGCCAGTGGTCCGGCCACCACCGCGTACCGGTCGTCGCGGCCTGCAGCGACGGCACCGGTCCGAGCACTGCCCAGGCCATCGCCACCCTGCGCAACCAGGGTCGTCGTCACATCGCCGTCGGCTCGCTGTTCCTCGCGGCCGACCACGCGTACGAGGAGCAGGCGGACCTGGCCAGGCGCTCCGGTGCCGTGGCAGTCGCAGAGCCCATCGGCGCCCACCGCGAGCTCATCGACCTCCTGCTGGCCCGTTACGCCTTCGCGGCGATGGGCATGCTGGAGTTCGAGGGCGAGGATGCCGACGCGGCGACCGCCTGACGGGGGACTGTGCGGGCTCTTGGTCTCGCAGGGCGCTAGGAGCCCGCGACGCGGGCCTTCTCCGTGGCAACGTCGAACGTTGCCGGCGGCCACGCCGGGTCGATCGACAGCAGTGCCTCGTGCAGCAGCGTGGCGACGGCCCAGTTCCGGTACCACTTGCGGTCGGACGGAATCACGTACCACGGAGCAACCTCCGTCGAGCACCTGGACAGGGCCGACTCGTACGCCTGCGTGTACTCGTCCCACTTGGCACGCACGTCGACGTCGCCGGGGTTGTACTTCCAGTACTTCGACGGGTCGGCCAGGCGCGCAGCGAGACGGGTCTTCTGCTGCTCCGGCGAGATGTGGAGGAAACACTTGATGATGCGCGTGCCCGAGGCCGCCACGTCGGCTTCCCATGCGTTGATCTGGTCGTAGCGGGCGCCCCAGACATCCTCGGGGACGAGATTCTCGACGCGCACGATCAGCACGTCCTCGTAGTGGCTGCGGTCGTAGATGCCGATCATGCCCTTGGCCGGCAGCGCGTTCGTGATGCGCCAGAGGAAGTCGTGCTTGCGCTCCTCGGGAGTCGGAGCCTTGAACGCCGTGAGCTCGAGCCCCGCCGGCGCCATGAGGCCGAAGACATGGCTGATGGTGCCGCCTTTGCCCGAGGTGTCCATGCCCTGCAGCACGACGAGGACGCTCCTCGCGGTCTCGGGGAACGACCGGCCGTCCGCGAACAGCCGCTCCTGGAGGTCCGACAGCTCGTCGGCCATCCCGAGGCGAAGTCGCTCGGCGTCCTTCTTCCCGTGTGCGGGGAAGCCTGGAGCCCCTTGTGTGTCGTAGGAGCTGAGGTCGACCGAGGACCCCGGGATGATGCGGAGCAGGTCGCTGAGCCGTCGGGACTCGCCCGCGGACATGTCGTGTGACGCCATGGGCCATAGTCTGCCCAAAACCGGGGGGCCGCACCCCGATTTCCGCGATTCCTTGACGCGGTTCTACCGTGTCACCTGACACCAGGACGACCCAGAGGAGAACCCATGCCGCATCCCCGCGTCGAGATCGCTTCCCGGCTGGTCGGCACGTGGCGCGGTGAGGGTCACGGACTGACGCCGCGTCCGTTCGACTACACCGACACCTGGGAGTTCGTCGACCTGGGCAGGCCGTTCCTCTGCTTCGTGGAGCAGACCACCCGTGACGGTGCCCCTGCGCACACGGAGAGCGGCTACCTGCGGTTCGTCGACGGGGCGGGAACGCTCGAGATCGTCGCCTCGCTGCCGACGGGGCAGACAGAGCTCGGTACGGGTTCGGTGCGGATCGAGGACGACGTTCTCACGCTGGTCACGGACGCGTCCGTACAGG
>JAYUEA010000224.1:0-5645 GCA_043739465.1 Propionibacteriaceae bacterium | reverse complement strand
GTAGTGGGCGGCGTTGAGGCAGTTGGCCGTGGCGCCCTTGCGACAGGCCGCGCACGTGTTGTCGCACGGGTTGAACCCGCCAACGACGAAGTCGCCGGGCTTGACGGTGGTGACCGCGCTGCCCACCTCTTCGACAACGCCGCAATACTCGTGGCCGATCGGCGTCGGCTCGGGCACCGGGGAGATCCCGCGGTAGCGCCACAGGTCCGACCCGCAGACGCAGGCCGCAGTGACGCGGATCACCGCGTCGGTCGGCTCGATGATGGTGGGCTCGGGACGCTCCTGGTATCGGACGTCCCCGGGTGCATGAATGACAGCTCCGAACATGGGTCCACCTCACCACGTGGCGCAGGCTGGTGGAAGGCACTGCCAGGACCACCCTTGTGGGGCCCCATGGGGGGTACGTAACGGTCGAGGGGCAGAATCGGACCATGACCGAGCAGTCCCTGGAGACTTGGTGGGCCGGGCTCACCCCCGACCAACGCATCCGTGCGTCAGCCATCGCGGCCAGCTCGGCCCCGCGCGGCATGGCCGTCGATGATCTCGCCGCCTCGATGATCCAGGCGGGCCTCCCCACGAGCCGCATGATCTGGACCGGTCAGCCCGAGCACCTGGTGGAGATGTTGGACGACATCGCCGCCTTCGTGAACCGCCAGGATCGCGAGTTCCTGAGGCCTTGAGTTACACAGGTTTGAGTTACACCGGTGTAGTTCTCCCCAAGCTGTGGAAGAACCTGTGGACAAAATCGCCACCACGATGCTGGGCCACCAGTTGAGCTGACTACACGGTTGCTCAGACTCAGAGGCGGTCGTCGTCCACGTCGAGGAGCTCGTCGTCGTCGAAGTCGACGGTTCGCGCGCCGAGTGCGTCGATCGGCTTCTCGCGCGGAGCGACCACCGCGACCGCGATGGCCGTCGTGATGGGCACCGAGAGCACGAGGCCGACGGAGGCGACGAGGGTCCGTACGACCTCGCCCGCGAACTGCTCGCGCAGCAGCATGCCGAACAGCGGGCGCTGGTAGACGGTCAGCAGCAGGAGCACGCTCATGATCGCCCCGGCCGATGCGAACGCCGTCGTGTACACGCTGGAGGCGATGTGGTCCCGGCCGATGCGCATCGCCCGCGTGAAGAGCTCACGCGGGGTCGCCTTGCCGGCGCCGGCGAGCTCCCAGACTGCTGATGCCTGCGTGATCGTCACGTCGTTGAGGACGCCGAGCCCGGCGATGATGACGCCGATGATCACGACGGACGTGAGCTTGAGGTCGGGCGCCGACGCGGACAGGATGAGGTCGTCCTCGCTGGCGACCCCTGACAGGTGCGCCCACTTCGTCGCGCCCCAGCCGAGGACCGCGGAGAGGACGAGCCCGGACAGCGTCCCCACCAGGGCGGTCGTCGTTCGCGCAGAGATGCCGTGCGCCGCGAACAGGACGACAAACATGATGGTGGACGACCCCACCAGGCCCACGAGGATCGGGTCGTGGCCGACGATCAGCGCGGGGAACATGAACTGGGTCATGACGAACCCGGCGAATGCCAGTCCGGCGACTGCGATCGCCCCACGCAGCCGGGCCACGGCGACCACCGCGACCACGAACAGCGCCGTCAGGGCGATCATCGGCAGCGTGCGCTGGAAATCGGCGAACTGGTAGCCCGGGTCGGCGCTCTCGATGGGCGTCCGGTAGAGCGTCACGCCCGTACCCTTCGAGATCCCCGACCCGTACACGGCTGCGGTCACCGTCACGGTGACGTCCTGGCCCTTCTCCGGCCCCTCGTCGAGTCGGACGGTGAGGCGGCCACACTTCGACAGGTCGCCGGTCGACGACCCCGAGACGCCGTCGCAGCCCGTCTCCGCGACGTCGGTGACGGTGCCTTTGGGGATCGTGAGACCGGGTACGGCGATGGACGTGCTGTCGTCGCGCAGGTGCGCGGCCACGTTCGTGGGCCAGAGCCAGATCAGCGCCGCGATCGTCCAGACGGCGACCGGGATGAGGATCCAGACCAGGATCCGCAGCGTCCGACGCGACCGCAGCGCGTCGGCCGCGCTCGTCGCGGACGTGGCGATGTGGTGATGAGCCATCTGCCTACCTACCCTTGCGCATGTGACGAGCGGACCGGGCCAATCTACCGAGCCGAGCTGGGTGACGCCGCGCCGCCGCACGATCCCCGGTGCAGCACGGCTCGCGGACCCCTGTTTGCGACCTCTCGTCCGAGGCGCCGGCGACCCGTGCCTGCGGCGCACCTCCGACGGCTGGTGGCGGGCGACGAGAAGCCTGTACGGACCCGGCCTGCAGCACGTCGTACGTGACGGCGAGGACCTCGACGTGACCTGCTGGGGGCCCGGCGCGGAGTGGCTCATCGACCAGTCGCCGCGGCTCTTCGGTGCGGCCGACGACGTCAGCACCTTCGACCCAGGACCTCTCCCGTCGGTCGTCGCGGCGCATCGGCGTCGTACATGGCTGCGCCTGGGTCGTACGGATCAGGTGCTCGAAGCCCTCGCCCCGGCCTCGATCGAGCAGGTGGTCACCGGCAAGGAGGCCTTCGGGGCCCAGCGCCTGCTCGTACATCGCTTCGGCGACCGCCCGGGCGGCCCTGCACTCGACGAGGCCCACCCGGCCTGGGGCATGCGTCTGCCCTTGTCGGCCGAGCAATGGCTCGGCGTGCCCAGCTGGGAGTTCCTGCGCGCGGGCGTCGAGCAGCGCCGGACACGAGCTCTACTCGCCGGCGCGCATGCGGGTCGGTCGCTGGAGCGGCTCGCCAGCGACGCGTACACCGGTGATGCCGACTCCGCCCTTCGCTCGTTGCCGGGCGTGGGCCCGTGGACGTCAGCGGCTGTACGGCAGCGCGCCCTCGGCGACGCGGACGCCTGGAGCATCGGCGACTACCACGTCGGCGGTCTCATCAGCTACGCGCTCGTCGGCGAGAAGCTCGACGACGACGCGGTCACGGAGCTCCTGGAGCCCTACCGTGGCCACCGCTACCGGGTCGAGCTTCTGCTGCTGGGCTCCGACGGTCCGCACCCCGAGCGCCGCGGCCCGCGCCGCTCCCTCCCGACCCACCTCCCGAGCTGAGCCATCAGCTCGGGGAGAGGTCCTGTACCGGCCGAGGAGAGGTCTTGTACCCCTCGCGGGGAGACCCTGTACCCCTCCCGGGGAGACCCTGTACCGCTCGCGGGGAGATCCTGTAGCGCTCAAGGAGTGGTCGTGGGCCGCTACTACTCGTCCGCGTCGTCCCCGGTGGTCGCCAGCCAGATGGTGAACTCGGCCCCGCCATCGGGCGCGGGACCGGCTTTGACCCAGCCCCCGTGGGCGTTGATGGTGTGGGCGACGATGGACAGGCCCAAGCCCGTACCGGGCGTGTTCCTCGACAGGTCCGATCGGTAGAACCGGTCGAAGACGTGCGGCAGGTCCTCGTCGGCGATGCCGGGGCCCTGGTCGGAGATGACGACGGTCTGGTCCTGCATCGTCAGCGTGACCTTGCCGCCGCTCGGCGAGAACTTCACGGCGTTGTCGAGCAGGTTCGTGAACGCGCGCTCAAGGGTGTCGGGGTTGCCGACGAGGATGTGCTCGGCGAGGTGGACGTCGAAGATCATGCCGGGGCCGCGACGCTTGGCGCGCGAGACCGCGTTGGCGATGACGTCCTGCAGGTCGATGGGCTCCCGCGCGGCCTCGACGCGGTCCTCACGGGAGAGATGTACGAGGTCGCCGGCGAGCTGCGTGAACTCCCCGAGCTGCGCCGCGACGTCGCGCAGGATGTCCGAGCGAGCCCCTTCGGGGAGCATCCCCGACTTCTCGTCGGCGATCAGCAGCTCGATGTTGGTGCGCAGGCTGGTCAGGGGTGTACGCAGCTCGTGGCCGGCGTCGGCGATGAGTCGGCGTTGTCGTTCACGGCTCGACGCGAGCGAACGAACCATCGAGTTGAAGGACCGTGACAGGTCGGCGAGCTCGTTGTCGCCCTCGGCATCGATCTGGATGAGCTCGTCGGTCTCGGTGATGCGCGCGACGGCCACCGCGAGCCGACGGATCGGCTGCAGCGACGAGCCGGCCACCAGCCACCCCGAGACGCCCGCGGCGATGACACCCAGCGCGGACACCGACAGGAGCACCAGGGCCATCCGTCTAAGGGTCGCGAGGGTGGGTTCGAGGGAGCGCCCCAGCACGAGCGCGTACCCATCTCCTGACGCCTGCCCGTCGACCTGCTCCACCAGCGGTACGGAGACGATCCGGTACAGCTCGCCGGTGCTTGCCACGCCTGTACGGGCCGAGGACCCCGTCTGAGTCCTGGCGACGGCGAGCTCCTCCGGGCCAACGTCGAAGGACACGGTCGCGCCGGGGATCGGCACCACGTCCTTGTTGGCCTTGACGCGGATGATCACGACGTTGGCCGCCTTCAACGCGTCGACGTTGAGCCCGCCGTTCGACTCGATGTCCGCAGACACCGACGAGGCTGTGAGGGTCGCGACGGAGAGGAGCTCGCTGTCGAGCTGTGCGTACAGGGACAGGCTGGTGGTCGCGTACGCGGCGATGCCGGACAGGCTCACCGAGATCGCTACCGCGAGTGCCGTCAGCCAGACGATCCGACGCTGCAGCGTGTCTCGGGGACGCCACGACAGCCAACCCGGCCAGCGAACCTCGATCGGCAGGAACCGCGGGAGAGGATGCGCGACCTCACGAGGGCGGAGCCGAAGCGTGATGGTCTGCTCCGGATCCGTGGAGTTGTCGGCCGATGATGGCGCCGACGGGGACTCCGGTGGGGTCACGGCGGCGTCTCACGCAGGACATAGCCGATCCCGCGTACCGTATGGATGAGTCGGGAACCACCGTCCTGCTCGGTCTTGCGACGCAGGTAGCCGATGTAGACCTCGAGCGAGTTCGCCGTGGTCGGGAAGTCGAAGCCCCACACCTCGTTGAGCAGCCAGTTGCGCTCGAGCACGCGGCGCTGGTTCTCCATGAAGGTCTGCAGGAGGGCGAACTCCGTACGGGTCAGCGAGATTCGGCGGCCAGCCCTGGTCACCTCGCGGGTCTGCGGGTCGAGCGACATGTCGGCGAACGTGAGCTGCTCGGCATCGGCGACGGCGTCACCGTCCGCGCCGCCCCGCGAGCGTCGTGTCAGGGCGCGCAGCCGCGCCAGCAGCTCGTCGAGCGCGAAGGGCTTAGCCATGTAGTCGTCGCCGCCGGCGTCGAGACCGTCGACGCGGTCGTTGACGGCGTCGCGAGCCGTGAGGACGAGGATCGGCACGTCGT
The DNA here is from genome assembly GCA_043739465.1 of Propionibacteriaceae bacterium. Classification (GTDB taxonomy): domain Bacteria; phylum Actinomycetota; class Actinomycetes; order Propionibacteriales; family Propionibacteriaceae; genus Fen-668. Next base: position 406 of record JAYUEA010000224.1, on the reverse strand, counting down.
TGCCCGACTGGCGCAGCATTCGGGTCGTCTCCAACCCGTCCAGGCGAGGCATCATGACGTCCATGATGACCGCGTCGGGACGCGAGCTGGACAGCCGTGCGAGGGCTTCCAGCCCGTCACCGGCCGTGATCACCTCGTAGCCGCTGTAGTGCAGCGACCGGCTCAATGAATCCCGGACCGCCTGGTCGTCGTCCACCACGAGGATCTGCATAGGCACACTCTGCCATTGCCTGACCGCACCGTACGACGGGCGCACCACAGTTGCGTCGCTGGAGCGTGTGGGGGATGGCCTCGAGAGGCGCAGCCTCGGTCGGTCGCACTCCTCCCACGCGCACAACCTTTGAGGCCGGTTCCGTCGAGCCGCACAACCCTTCGGTCACCAGGAAGCGTCACAGGTGCTGTGTGG
>JAYUEA010000223.1:0-1849 GCA_043739465.1 Propionibacteriaceae bacterium | reverse complement strand
GCTCGATCGGACGCCGGTAGACGACGATCCGCGCCGCGGAGGTCGGCGTCGCGTCCTGGGCTGCCGCCAGCGGCACCCGGCTCGACCACTGGTCGGTCATGTCCGGAACGTCCTCGAGGCCCACCTCGACGCCCACCAGTGCCTCAGGGGCGGCGGCCGTGATGCGAGCGAGCGAGTCGGACAGGCACTGCACGAAGAACTCGGCGCGGCTCGTCGGCCGGTGCCGCCGCAGCGCACGTCCCACCACGCTGGTCGCGGGAGCCAGAGGCCCGCGCATCCCCCGCTGGTGACGGTCGCGGCGATCGGGCATGGCGCTCACTGTACCGACGCGCCCACCCGCGAAAGAACCCTCGGGGGGAGGACTGCTCCTGCTCGGGGGGAGAACTTGTACCGCTCGTGGGGAGGACTTGTGCTGCTCCTGGGGAGGTCTGGTACCGCTCGGGGGGAGGTGTGGTGCTCGTGGGGAGGACTTGTGCTGCTCGGGGGGAGGTGTGGTGCTCGGGGGGAGGTCTGGTGCCCCTCGGGGGGAGAACCTGTACCGCTCGGGGGGAGGATTTGTACCGCTCCTGGGGAGGTCTGGTGCTATTCGCGGGGAGGAGAGGGATCCTGGATACCTCGGCGGCGACTCGCCCTTGGGGTCCGCGGTCCGAGCCCCACCCGGGACTAACGTGCGAGCGTGAGAAGGCGGTGTCGGCGGTCGGGCTGCTCGGATGCGGCCGTCGCCACGCTGACGTTCGCGTACTCGGACTCCACGGCAGTGCTCGGACCGATGTCATTGCGCGCTGAGCCCGGCTGCTACGACCTGTGCCGCACCCACTCGCAAAGCCTGTCCGTACCGCGTGGCTGGGAGGTGATCCGGCTCCCGCTCGACGAGGAACGCCCCACCCACTCTGCGGACGACCTCAAGGCCCTCGCCGATGCCGTACGCCATGCCGCCGGCATCACCGACGGCACGGTTCACCGGCCGCCCTCGATCATCGAGGTGGCCCGCCGTGGTCACCTCACCCTGCTCGCCGACGTCGACGAGACCGGCTCGCACCGGGCCACCCGCTAGCGCCGCCATGAGAATAGGCTGCACAGCGTGCTGACGAGCGTGATCTTCAAGGCCAACGACATCCGTGGGGTGGTCGGTGGCGACAAGGCCGAGTGGGACGTCGCGGGTGCGAGAGCACTGGGAAGGGCGTACGTCGAGGTGGCCGGTCTAGTCGGTCAGACGTTCGTCATGAGCCGTGACATGCGCACCAGCGGACCCGTACTGTCCAAGGCCTTCGCGGAATCCGCGACCCAGGCAGGTGCCTCCGTCATCGACGTCGGCCTCGCTTCGACGGACGGCCTCTGGTTCGCCTCCGGACACCTCGGACTTCCCGGCGTCCAGTTCACCGCGTCCCACAACCCCGCCCAGTACAACGGCGCCAAGTTCTGCCGTGTCGCCGCGCAGCCGGTCGACGCCGAGTTCCTCATCGAGCTCAAGACGCTGGCGATGCAGTACGACGCCGAGGGCCTTCCTGCAGCAGTCGCCACGCCCGGCACGATCACCGAGCAGGATGTGCTGGGTGAGTACGGCTCGTACCTGCGCTCGCTCGTCAACCTCGACGGCATCCGTCGCCTCAAGGTGGTCGTCGACGCCGGCAACGGCATGGCGGGCCATACGGTGCCGAGCGTTCTCGGCCCGCTCAACGTCGAGGTGATCGGCCTGTTCCTCGAGCTCGACGGCTCGTTCCCCAACCACCAGCCGAACCCGCTCGAGCCGGAGAACCTCGTCGACGCGCAGAAGGCCGTCGTCGAGCACGGCGCCGACCTGGCGCTGGTCTTCGACGGCGACGCCGACCGCTGCTTCGTCATCGACGAG
>JAYUEA010000222.1:0-5658 GCA_043739465.1 Propionibacteriaceae bacterium | reverse complement strand
TCTCGACGATGGGCCGGTCGGCAAGTGCCGGGAGATGGGGCAGGTGCTCGCCGAGAACCGAGCCCACGCTCGACTTCGCCGTCAGAGCCCCGATCTCGACCTCGGGATGCCCGAGCAGGAGCCGCAGGGCCTCCCCTCCGGCATATCCGGTACAGCCCGCCACCGCCACGCGTATCGTCACGGCATGATCATGCAGGATTCGGCATGGTCATGCAAACGGAATCGCCGATCCCTGAGCCTGTCGAAGGGCGGGACTGTCAGACGAAGCGGAAGATCGGGCCGAAGGCGACGACGACGACGAGGGCCCAGGCGCCGTAGACCGGGAGGTACCGGGTCTGCCAGCGTTCGAGCGCGGCGAACGGCCGCGTGCCGCGCAGGAACCGGACCGTGGCCCAGGCCGTGCCGACGAGATGCACCAACAGGAGCAGGTTCACCCCGAGCGCAGCCAGCCTGTTCGGGGACGTCCCGAGCTCGGCGATCCGGGTCAGCATCGCGGCGAGCATCACCCCGTCTACGAGGAGCGCCGCGACCACGAGCACCAGCTGCAGCGCGTCGAACAGGCCGACGCGGGCGAGCGGGTCGCGCGCGGAGATCGCGTACAGCAGCAGGCACTCGACGAGGATCAGGATCGCGTCCATCACGATCAGGAGGTCGCGGTCGACCCGGCCCAGGCCGGGAGCCGTCGCGAGCGCGGCGAGCACGGTCAGCAGCATGATGATCGTCAATGGCGTGAAGATCTTGGTCAGCACGGGCGCGATGTTCTCCACGACGCTCTTCTTCGCCTCGACGAGCCAGGCAGCCACGACCAGGGCGCCCGGGACCGCGAACGGCAGCACCCAGCTGCCCAGGACCTGCTCCAGGTCGACGCCGACCATGCCCAGGACGCCGGCGGTCAGCCCGAGAAGGACCCCACCTCCCATGGCTATCAGCGCGAAGTAGATGGCCAGCTCTCCGGTGAACCGGGCGAAGTCCATGCGCCGAGCGTCCGAGCGCCAGCGACCGCCCATGTAGGCGACACCCACGACCAGCCAGCCGATCACCGGTGCATGGAGGGCTGCGAGAGTCCCGGTCGAGCCGTGGGGCGCGTACGGGTAGACGTTGAGCACCACGGCCAGCGCGGCCAGAGCGACCAGCAACCAGACGTCCACGCGAGCCGTCACGCGGCGACGCCAGACGAAGTAGGCAGCGACGAAGGGCAGGACGAGCAGTCCGGCGTTCCGGATGAAGGCGCCCTCAGGCTGGATCCAGGTGAAGCCCGCCTTCAGCGCCGCGCCAGCGCCTACAGCGAACGCGAGGACGACGGCCAGCTCCCTCCACGCGGGCCCGGGCTCCAGGTCGGTGTCGCGCGGCAGAAGGGCGAGCTGCTTCCAGAGCCGCTCCGAGTGCTCTCTGGCGAACTCGCGTGACACTGCGTCGAAGTTGCCGAGTCGCTTGATGGCGATGAGGAACGCTTCGTCGTCGTCAAGGCCGGTGGAGCGCAGGTCGGCGACCTGCCCCCGGAGATGGTCCTCGAGCTCGTCGACGTCGGTCGGTGAGATCGCCCGGCGCACTTGCACGTAGGCGCGCCACCTGTCGATCTGGGCTTCGAGCTCCAGGTCGGCGGACATCACGCCGGCCCGTCCGCGACGAGCGGGCGCTGCGCCGTCTGCCAGACCTGGCGCAGCGCGTCGGCGACGACGGACCACTGCTCCTGGCGTTCGGCCGACAGCTCCCGTCCTGAGGCCGTCAGGCAGTAGTGCTTGCGTCGGCGGCCGGCATCCGAGGTGCCCCAGGACGACGACACGTAGCCGAGACGCTCCAGGCGGTGCAGCAGCGGGTAGAGCATGCCATCGGTCCACTCCATGCGGCCGCCGGACAGCTCCGCCACACGCTTGAGGATCGCGTACCCGTACAGCTCACCCTCGGAGAGGATCCCGAGGACCAGCGGCGTCGCGGATGCCGCGACCAGGTCCTTGTCGATGCGCACGAGCCCTCCATACATTGATCTGCTAGGTATCATACCGTGCAGATCGAGGTATCTCAGGCGATGCGCTGGACGGCCCCGAACCGCTCCTTCGCCGTGGCCACGGCTGCGTCGCGGGCAGCGGCCGCCTCGGCCTCGGTGAGTGTGCGGTCGGTCGCCCGAAACCGCAGCGCGAACGCGAGCGACTTCTTGCCGACACCGATGGCGTCCGACACGTACACGTCGAAGAGCCGTACGTCCTCGAGGAGGTCGCCCGCTCCCTCACGCAGTGCCGCCTCGACGTCAGCCGCCTGTACGGAAGCGTCGACGATCAGCGCCACGTCCTCCTTGGCCACCGGCCACGACGAGACCGGCGCGACGGATCCGACACCGGGGACCGCGTCGCACAGCGCGTCGAAGGACAGCTCGGCGGCTGCCGTGCGCGGCGCGAGGCCGTACGCCTGGCAGACCGACGGGTGCAGCTCGCCCGCGTAGCCCACGGTCACGCCGCCGGCCACGAGTCGCGCGCAGCGGCCGGGGTGGAAGGGCGCGTACGAGTCGGCGGTGCGCTCGAGCCGTACACCCAGCGCCCACGCCACAGTCTCCGCGAAGGCGACGGCCTGCTGCCAGCCGGCGCCCACGGCCGGGCCGTGCTCGCTCGCGGGCAGCCACTCGCCCGTGACGACGCACGCCACGTGGGCCGGCTGCTGCGGAAGGGCGGCTTCGATCGTGGCGAGCTCTTCGTCAGAGGGACGGCGGGCCACCGACAACATGGGTGCGACGCCGACCGGACCACGGAAGATGGCGCCGACCTCGTACAGCGCGAGGTCCGTCTGCCCGCGGGACTGGTTCCTGGCCACGGCGCCGAACAGGCCGGGCAAGAGAGTCGTCCGCAGGTACGGGGAGGTCTCGGCGAGGGGGTTCGCGAGACGTACGAGCTCGCGCCGCTCGTCACCGGCGGGGACGGCCAGCTTGTCGAGGTCGTTCTCCGCGAGGAACGGGAACTGGATCACCTCGACGAAACCGGCGGCTGGCAACGCGGCGCTGAGCGCACGACGCGCCTTCTGACGCGATGTGAGCCCGCGACCACCCGTCGGGCGCGGCAGCACCGGCACGATCGAGTCGAGCCCGACCTTGTTGCCGACCTCCTCGACGTAGTCGTACGGGTCGACGAGGTCAGGGCGCCACGTCGGGGGCACGCAGGTGAGCGTGTCTCCGTCGACGGTGACCTCGACGCCGGAGCCCCGCAGGATCTCCACGACGCGGTCCGCCGGCACCGGAGCGCCGAGCACCTCGGCGGGCAACGTGGCGAGAATCGTCTGTACTCCCATGGCCGGCACGGATCCGTACACGGTCTCCGCGGGGCTGACCGTGCCGCCGGCGAGCTCCCCGAGCAGGTCGGCGACGCGATGTGCGGCCGAGTACGCGGCGCCGGGATCGACCCAGCGCTCGAACCGGCGCGAGGCCTCGGACGGCAGCTTGTGGCGACGAGCCGTACGAGAGATCCGTACGGGTGCGAACGACGCGGCCTCGATGACGATGCTGGTCGTCGACTCGGTGAGCTCGGTCGTTGCGCCTCCCATGACGCCCGCGAGGCCGATGACACCGGAGTCGTCGGTGATGACGAGATCCTCGGGCGACAGCACCCGCTCGACGACGTCGAGCGTGGTGAGGCGCTCCCCCGCCTTCGCATCGCGGACGACGATGCCGCCGGCGAGACGGTCGGCGTCGTAGGCGTGCAGCGGCTGGCCGGTCTCGATCATCACGTAGTTGGTGATGTCGACGGCCAGCGAGACCGAGCGCATGCCGGACATACGCAGTCGGCTCCGCATCCAGTCGGGGCTGGGCCGGCTCGGGTCGACACCGGTCACGGAGACGGCGACGAACAGCGGACAGGCGTCGGTGTCCGAGCGCACCGGGAAGCCGTCTGTACGTGGGCTCGGCGTGGCCAGCGACACCGGGTCGGTGAACGGCACGCCGAACGCCTGCGCGGTCTCGCGGGAGAGGCCACGTACGGACAGGCAGTAGCCCATGTCGGCAGTTACGGCGATGTCCAGCACCTCGTCGTCGAGAGCCAGCAGAGCGATCGCGTCGTCGCCGGGGGCCGCGGAGCCAGGGTCCAGCACGAGGATTCCGCTGTGGTCGGTACCGATGCCGAGCTCGTCGACCGCGCAGATCATGCCGTCCGAGATGTGTCCGTACGTCGTGCGCGCGGTCAGCAGGAAGCCGCCCGGCAGCGTCGTGCCGGGGAGCGCCACGACGACAAGGTCGCCCACGACGAAGTTGTGTGCGCCGCAGACGATGCCGCGGGAGCCGCCGTTCTCGTCGGGCTCGCTGGCGTTCTCGTTGAACGCGCCCACGTCGACGCGGCACCAGCGGATGACCTTGCCGTTCTTCTGCGGCTCGTCGACGATGCTCAGCACACGACCGACGGTCAGCGGCCCGCTGATCTCGGTCGCCGGCTCGACGCCTTCGACCTCGAGGCCGGCACGGATCAGCGCGTCGCCGATGTCACGACCTGTGACGTCGGCCGGCAGGGGTACGAACTCGCGTACCCAGGAGACCGGTGCCCTCATCGTGCCCCTCCCACGAGCGACCTGCTGAACCGTACGTCGCCCTCCACCATGTCCCGCATGTCGGCCGCGTTGTTGCGGAACATCAGGCTGCGCTCGACGCCCATGCCGAACGCGAAGCCGCTGTACACGTCGGCGTCGATGCCGCAGGCCGTCAGCACGCGCGGGTTCACGACACCGCAGCCGCCCCACTCGATCCAGCCCTCGCTCGAGCACGTACGGCACGGGTTCGCCGGGTCGTTGACGCTCGCTCCGTGGCAGACGAAGCACTCGAGGTCGAGCTCGGCGCTCGGCTCGGTGAACGGGAAGTAGTTGGGCCGGATCCGGATGCCGACGTCGCCGAACATCACCGTCGCGAGGTGCTGCAGCGTGCCGACCAGGTGGGCCATCGAGATGCCCTTGTCGACGACCAGACCCTCGATCTGATGGAAGACAGGCACGTGCGTGGCGTCGAACTCGTCGGCGCGGTAGACCTTGCCGGGGCACACCACGTAGATCGGCAGCGGCCGGTCGAGCATGGTGCGGGCCTGGACCGGCGAGGTGTGCGTACGGAGCACGATGTTGTTCTCGACGCCGCCGACGAACAGGGTGTCCGTCGTGCCGCGCGCCGGGTGGTCGGGGCCGATGTTCAGGGCGTCGAAGTTCAAAAAGGCCGCCTCGGCCTCGGGTCCCTCGGCGATCTCCCAACCCATCGAGACGAACACGTCGCCGAGGACATCCATGAGGGCGGTGATGGGATGTACGGCGCCGACAGGTACGAGATCGACGGGGACGGTGACGTCGACGCGCTCGTCGGCGAGGGTCCGGTCGAGCTCCGCGGCGCCGACCTCGGCTTCGCGGGCGGCGAGGGCCTGCTGGATCTGGCCACGTGCGGCACCGATCCGGGCGCCGGCGTCCTTGCGGGCGGCGGGGGGCAGCGCACCGATCTCACGGTTGGCGAGGGCCAGCGGCGACTTGTCCCCGGCGTGGGCGATCCGTGCGGCCTTGAGCTCGGCGAGCGTGCCGGCGGCGACGATTGCGGCGACCGCCTCATCGACCATGGCCTGTACGGATTCGGCGCCCAGCGGCGTCACCTGCACCGGGTCGTAGTTCGTGTTCGGACCTGACATGTGTCCCCTCGTGGTTCTCGGCTGCTGAGTCTAG
>JAYUEA010000221.1:0-5670 GCA_043739465.1 Propionibacteriaceae bacterium | reverse complement strand
TGGCGCCCCGGGAGATCTGGAGCAATGAGAGCCAAGAGCGGTACGTGCTGGCCATCGCTCCGTCCTCGCTCGAGGAGTTCGCGGCGCTGTGTGACCGTGAGCGCTGCCCGTACGCGGTCGTGGGAGTGGCCACCGACGACGGCCAGCTGGTGCTCGCACCGGGGGACGTGGACGCCGAGGACGACGACCGTCCGATCGACATGCCGATGGAGGTGCTGCTCGGCAAGCCGCCGCGGATGACGCGCGACGTGACCCGGGTGGCGCGTACGGCTCCTGCGCTCAACCTGGCGGGCGTGGACCTCCGTGACGCCGCGTACGCGATCCTGCGGCACCCGTCCGTGGGGTCGAAGCGGTTCTTGATCACGATCGCGGACCGTACGGTCGGCGGCCTCAACCACCGGGACCAGATGGTCGGCCCGTGGCAGGTGCCGGTGGCCGACGTGGCCGTGACGCTGTCCGACTACGCGGGTCTCGCTGGCGAGGCGATGGCGTCGGGTGAGCGGATGCCGCTGGCTTCGGTGAATGCCCCGGCGTCCGGCCGGATGGCGGTCGGCGAGGCGCTCACGAACCTGTTCGCGGCCCCCGTGACGCTGTCCGGCGTCAAGCTGTCGTGCAACTGGATGGCCGCGTGCGGGGAGGACGGCGAGGACGCCGCCCTGTACGACACGGTCGAGGCCGTCGCCATGGAGCTGTGCCCGGCGCTGGGGATCTCGGTGCCTGTCGGCAAGGACTCCCTGTCGATGCGTACGCGCTGGACCGACGCAACCGGCGAAGCGCGGCAGGTGACGTCGCCGGTGTCCCTGGTGGTGTCGGCGTTCGCCGCGCTGCCCGATGTCACCGGCACCTGGACGCCGCAGCTGCTGCCGGGTTCGACCCTGGTGCTGGTCGATCTCGGCGCCGGCAAGGACCGCCTCGGCGGCTCGATGCTCGCGCAGGTGAGCGGGCAGTTCGGCGACGTCGTACCGGACCTGGACGACCCGTCACGCCTTGTCGCGCTGGCATCGGCACTCACTGCGCTGCGGTCTGAGGGACTCGTCACGGCCTATCACGACCGGTCCGACGGCGGTCTGTGGGCGATGGCGTGCGAGGCGGCTTTCGCGGGTGGTACGGGCGTGACCGTGGACGTCCCGAACGTGGCGGCACTGTTCAGCGAAGAGCTGGGCGTGCTGCTGGGCGTCGCCCAGCAGGACGCGGATCGCACCCTCGCGGTGCTCGCCGAGCACGGGCTCGGTGCCCTGAGCCGCGTCGTCGGCAGCACGGTCGGCGACCGCCAGGTGAGCGTGAAGATGGAGGGCGAAGAGGTGCTCGCCGAGGACGTACGAGACCTCGCGCAGGTCTGGGACGAGGTGTCGTGGCGGATCGCCGCGCTCCGCGACAACCCCGAGTGCGCCGACGAGGAGCACGAGGCGTTCGGTGCGCAGCACCCAGGACTCGTCGTGGCGCCGACGTTCGAGGTGACCGAGGATGTCGCCGCTCCGTACATCGCATCCGGGGTGCGTCCCAAGGTCGCGATCCTACGCGAGCAGGGCGTCAACAGCCACGTCGAGACCGCGTACGCGTTCCATGTCGCCGGTTTCGACACGTACGACGTGCACATGACCGACCTCCAGAACGGTCGCTTCGACCTGGCAGACGTCGTGGGCCTGGTCGCGTGCGGCGGCTTCTCGTACGGCGACACCCTCGGGGCAGGGGAGGGCTGGGCACGATCTGTACTGTTCAACCCCTGCCTCACGGACGCGTTCAGCGCGTTCTTCGCCCGCCCGGACACGTTCGGCCTCGGCATCTGCAACGGCTGCCAGATGTTCGCCGCGCTCGCCGACATGATCCCGGGCGCGGAGGCGTGGCCGTTGTTCACGAGGAACCGCTCGGAGCAGTACGAGGCACGCCTCACGCAGGTACAGGTCCTGGAGTCGCCCTCGTTGTTCTTCGATGGGATGGCCGGAAGCCTGATGCCGATCGCGGTCGCGCACGGCGAGGGCTTCGCGAACTTCGCGGCGCGCGGCGACCTCGAGACGGTGGCCAGGGCGGCGCGGTTCGTCGACGGCTACGGCGTCCCTGCGACCACGTACCCTGCCAACCCCAACGGTTCGCCCGGGGGCCTCACCGCGGTCACCACGACCGATGGCCGTTTCACCGCGATGATGCCCCACCCCGAGCGCGTCGCCCGGAACGCGCAGCTGTCCTGGACCCCGGGCCCCATCGACGAGGTCAGCCCCTGGCAGCGGATGTTCGGCAACGCACGCGTACGGGTCGGCTGATCCCCGGGGGCTGATCCGATCTGCACCCAACTCGCCCCAGGAAGCCCGATACGAGGCCAGATCGAGGTAGTTGGGCGCGTATTGATTCGCTCACTGTGCCGAATTACCACAGGGGCTTCGCGCGCCCGGGTCCGGGCGGTCGGCCGAGCCAGGATTCGTACCCACTTCCCGTCCGCCCGCGCGCACAGCCTTTGCGTCCCGAAATGTGGTCTCAAGGGTTGTGCGGGCGTCCGAAGGGTTGTGCGCGCGAGCAGGAGGTGTCACAGGGGCTGTGCGCGTGAGGGGGAGTCGATCCGCCATAGTTGCGGCGTACCCAGACAAGGAGTTCCATGTCCATCCAGCACACCGTCGTGTTCACCCTCGTCCACGAGTCCGGGTCGGCCGCCGAGGCAGACTTCCTCGACACGGCGCGGGCGACACTGACCGCGATCCTGGGCGTCACGGAGTTCCAGGTCAACCGCCAGATCAGCCCCAAGAGCGACCTGGCGTGGCAGTTCTCGATGGTGTTCGCCGACCAGGCCGCGTACGACGCGTACGACACCCATCCCGCTCATGTCAGTTTCGTAGAGACCCGCTGGGTCCCCGAGGTGAAGACGCTCCAGGAGTACGACTTCGTCACCCGCTGACAGGTCCTGAGGATCTGGGGACCGAGGCCTGCTTCGACTCAAAAGTCGAATCGCCACTTTCCATGGGTTATGACCCGTGGCTGGGCGGCTCGGCGTGCGAACTGCCACGTTGCCTGGCTTATGAGGGCCATTCACGGGCTCATAACCCGGGCAGTGTGGCTGTTCGACAGCCTACGAGTCGAAAGGCTCCTGAAAACCCCAGAAGAGTGGCGCTTCGACGTAGGCTGTTCCGATAAAGAATAAGTCGCTGGAGATTCAACGCAGGAGGAGGGGTTGTGAAAGGTCATCGAGCAGGGCTGCTGCTGGTCGCCATGGTGGTCCTTCTCTCGTCCTGCGTCAGCTCGGGTCCTGTGGGAGCCAGCCCGGCACCCACTACGACCTCGGCGGTGGCGCCGCAGCCGAGTCGCGACCCGCTCGCAGGGGTGTCCACGCCGCCGTGGGCTTCAGCCACCATCGGGGACCCCGTTCCTGTGGCGAGCGTTCCCGGCGACGTGAGCATGCACTGGGTCTTCATCTCCCTTTCCGACGATGGTCGAGGCGTCCGCATCATCTATGTGGGCGGGGACGGGTGGTGCTTTCAGTCCGGCGGCATCCTGATCACCGAGACTGCGTTATCCGTGACGATCACAACAACGGGCACCGCAAGGAAAGACGCAACTGTCTGTCCGGCTTCGCTGAAGCAGCGCGCGGGAACAGTCTCATTGGCGGCGGCTCTAGGCCAAAGGGCTCTGATACATGCGGCGGTCAGCGAGCGGTGGAAAGACGTCATGCCCTTGGGGTAACCGCACTGCGAGGCGCCTGTGCCGAGCTCAGCGGATGAGCCACAGGAGCAGGAAGAGCGCGCAGCCGGCGACGCCCACCGCTCCACCGATCGAGCGCCAGCGCTGCTTCTGATCCGGGTCGACCCACTGCAGGAACGTGAACGGCAGCGCAGCGAAGGCGCTGGTGAGCAGAGCGAGCACGAGGTAGAGGCCCGCCGCGCTCTCGAGGCGCGAGCCGTCGGGGAAGCCGGTCCGCCACGCGTCCGTACCCACGATGCCGGCCACGATCCAGCTGGCGATCCCGGCCACCACCATGGCAGACAGCACGACCTTGCGGGGGATGGCGCGTGGAACGGTGGGCTCAGGTTCCGGGTCGGTCACGGTGCTCCTCGTTCAGCGGCTGGCGCATGCGGACGTTCCGCCAGAAGGGGGACGCGAACAACAATGTTAGGCTTGGGGCGCCCAGTTGCGTCCGTGACGGGCTGACGACGCTGATCTGCGTCACGTTTTTCGAATCGAGTTCCCCATGCCCAAGTCCGGTACTTCCCGCGCGTCCGCGGACGGGCCCAAGCAGCGTTGGACGCCAGCGCAGAAGAAGGCGCGCGCCCAGGCGGGGGCCTCGAAGGGTCAGGAGTCGCGTCGTCGCCCCGACCGAGCCGGCGCTGGAGACCAGGCTCGCGGCCGCCGGGACGGCAACACCACCGATCGTCGTCCCTGGGCGTCTTCAGCTGGCGCCCCTGCAGGCCGCGACTCGCGCAGCGACGCCCCCCGCAGCACGTACAACGACCGCAACCGCGACGACCGCAGCCGTGACGCCCGCGCCCGTGAACTTCCGGCCTCGCGCTGGCAGTCCGGTCGCGATGCCGCGTCCGGCGACTGGAGCTCTCCCACTGCTCGTACGAACCGCGTCGGCTCCGCCGGCCGCTGGTCCGACAACCGCGACGGCCGTCCCGACCAGCGCCCGGCCTCCAACTGGTCGCGGGACAGCAGAGGTGGCCGTGACGACCGGTCCACGTCGCGTCCACCGGGCGACAAGCCGTGGCAGCGTGATGACCAGTCCTCTTCTCGTCCAACCGGGGACAAGCCGTGGCAGCGTGATGACCGGTCCTCTTCTCGTCCGACCGGGGACAAGCCGTGGCAGCGTGATGACCGCTCTTCTTCTCGTCCGACGGGCGACAAGCCGTGGCAGCGTGATGACCGGCCCCGTACCGACCGTCCCGCCTCGCGTTGGTCGCGTGACGACCGCTCGCAGGGCAGTCGTCCCGAGGGTGGAGCGAGCCGTCGTCCGTGGTCAGCACCTGGGGACCGTCCCGCCGAACGCACGTGGCAGGACCGTCCGGCCCACCGACCCGAGGGCGCACGCCCCGATCACTACACGGCGTCGCGTCCGCCGCGCCGTGACGACGACCGCCCTCGCTCTGATGACCGTCGTGAGTCGCGTCCTCCGTATGAGCGTCGGGACTCTGCGCCTCGTTTCGAGAGCCGCAGCGACGACCGTCGTGACGCCCCGCGTACTGACGCTCCCCGTTCTGATGACCGGAGTGAGTCGCGTCCTCCGTACGAGCGTCGGGACCCGGCTCCCCGTGTCGAGAACCGCAGCGACGAGACCCGCGAGGCCCGCCCTCCGTACGAACGCCGCGAGGCTCCCCGTTTCGAGACCCGCCGGGACGACCGTGGCGAGCGTCGCGACTCCGCTCCTCGCTTCGAGAACCGCCGTGACGATCGTCGTGACGCTCCCCGCTGGGAGAACCGCCGTGACGACCGTTCCTCCTCGCGTCCGTCGTACGAACGCGGCGCCGCTCATCAGAACGAGACCCCGTCGTCCGACCAGATGGACTGGATCGCGCCGAGCGTAGAGGCCGCCTCCATCGAGAAGAGCACGGGCTTCCTCGAGCTGGGCGTCCCCGAGAAGCTCGCGGGTGTTCTCGCGGCCCTCGGCATCACCGAGCCGTTCCCGATCCAGGCAGCCACCATTCCCGACGCGCTCGCCGGCAAGGACGTCCTCGGCCGCGGTCGTACAGGCTC
>JAYUEA010000220.1:0-1855 GCA_043739465.1 Propionibacteriaceae bacterium | reverse complement strand
AGCACGAAGCAGGTGTCGACCGGTACGTCACGGAGCTCGCGTGGCGCGAGTTCTACGCCGACGTGCTGCACCATCGGCCGGAGAGCCTGTGGTCGGACCTGCGCTCGGAGATGAAGGACATGGAGTACGACGACGACCCTGACCTCGTACAGGCATGGCGGGAGGGTCGCACCGGCGTACCGCTCGTCGACGCCGGCATGCGGCAGCTGCTGGCCACCGGCTGGATGCACAACCGCGTGCGGATGGTGACGGCGAGCTTCCTCATCAAGCACCTGCACACCCGCTGGCAGGTCGGCGCCCAGCACTTCCTCGACACGCTCATCGACGCGGACCTGGCGTCCAACAACCACGGCTGGCAGTGGGTCGCGGGCACCGGCACCGACGCGGCGCCGTACTACCGCGTGTTCAACCCCGTCCGCCAGGGGGAGAAGTTCGACCCGACGGCCGCGTACATCCGTCGGTGGGTCCCCGAGCTCGCGGCCCTCAGCGCGGCCGGCGCTCATCAACCGTGGACGGTCTCAGCGGCGCTGCGGCGTGGGTACCCGGACCCGATCGTCGACCTCGACACCGAGCGCCGCGAGGCGCTCGCACGCCACCAGGCGGCCAGGTCAGTCGGCCAGTAGCCGCGGGTCCGGGGAGCCCTCCGGCTGCGCCCAGGTCTCGGGAGTCTCCTCGGTGAGCGCGGCGAGGGCGGCATCCTTGGCGCGCATCTCGCGCACCCCCGTGACCGCGGCTGCCACGAACGTGCCGGTCAGAGCCAGGCTCAGCAGGCCCTGGACGGCGGAGGAGACGATGATTGCGGTCTCGGAACCGGTCTCGATCGCCACCCTGCCGATGACCAGCTGCAGCAGGAAGACGCCGAGAGCCACCGCCAGCAGGAGCCGCACCCGACCACGCGTCAGCCAGATGCCGACGCCGATCGCGCCCGCCGAGACGGCCAGGAAGCCCCAGTTGAGAACCACGATCCAGATCACGCCCACGTCGGCAAGCTACGCGCGTCTGAGGCGAAGGACGGGTACGTACCGCCGGAACGCCCACGAGTTCGCGTAACGGCTGGTGAGGACGGTGGTGTGCCCGTACTGTTTCGCCATTCGTCGAACGCCCTCACTGAGGAGGACCGCTGACCATGACCGAACCTACGAGCCCCGAGATCGTCCACCCGGATCCCGACGCCGTCCCCGGCTACCGCATCCAGGACTGGGATGCGATCGCCGGCCCCGCCATCCAGGACTATCGCACCTTCTGGGAGGACAGGGCCAAGGAGCTCGAGTGGTACGAGCCGTGGCACACCGTGCTGGACGACTCGAAGGCCCCGTTCTACGAGTGGTTCTCCGGCGCCAAGGTCAACATCGTCCACAACTGCGTGGACCGCTGGTTGGCCGGCCCTCACCGCAACAAGCTGGCGCTGATCTGGGTCTCCGAGGACGGCCGCGAGACCCGGACGTACTCGTACTACTCCCTCAACCGGGAGGTCATGAACTGGGCGCTCATCCTCAAGGCCATGGGTGTGGTCAAGGGCGACCGGGTGACGATCTACCTGCCCCGGATCCCGGAGATCATCTTCGCGATGCTCGCCTGCGCGAAGATCGGCGCGGTCCACTCCGTGGTGTTCGCGGGGTTCTCGTCGGACGCCCTGCACGACCGCATCATCGACTCCGAGTCGCGGCTGGTGATCACCGCGGACGGGTCGTGGGTGAACGGGAAGGTGTTCCCGCTCAAGGAGGTCGTCGACGCGGCCGTCCGGCACGCGCCGACCGTCGAGAACGTCGTCGTCGTGAAGCGGACGGGCACCGAGGTGGCCATGGACCCGCTGCGCGACCATTTCTACGCCGACCTCGAGTCACTACCGATCGCC
>JAYUEA010000219.1:0-1857 GCA_043739465.1 Propionibacteriaceae bacterium | reverse complement strand
GATCGACGTCGACGCCGAGAACCTGGAGACGATCCGCTGGTGGCGCGACTGGGCATCCCGGTACAGCCACGAGGGCCCCTACTACGACCACGTGATGCGATCGCTGCTCGTGCTCCGCGCGCTCACGAACGAGGAGACCGGTGGCATCGTGGCTGCGGCGACGACCAGCCTCCCCGAGCAGTTCGGCGGCCAGCGGAACTGGGACTACCGCTACGTCTGGCTGCGCGACGCCGCGTTGACCCTGGCGGCGTTCCTCGCGCACAGCTACGTGAGCGAGGCCCAGGGCTGGCGCACCTGGCTGCTGCGTGCGATCGCGGGCGATCCCGCCGACATCCAGACCCTGTACGGGCTCGCGGGCGAGCGGTACCTGCCGGAGCGGGAGCTCGACTCGTTGCCGGGCTACCAAGGGGCGTCACCTGTACGGGTCGGCAACGCGGCGGTTGATCAGTTCCAGGGAGACGTCATCGGGGAGATCATGGTCGCGCTCCACGAGGCGCGCCAGGCGGGGATCACCGAGGACGAGTTCTCCTGGCCGCTGCAACGAGCGCTGATCGGCTTCGTCGAGGAACACTGGGACCGCGTCGACCGCGGCATCTGGGAGATCCGCGGCGAGCCGCGGGCGTTCACCCATTCACGGGTCATGATGTGGGCCGCCCTGGACCGCGCGGTGCGCGCTGTACGGGAGCGCGGCCTCGACGGCCCGGCCGAACGCTGGGAGTCGCTGCGGGACCGGATCCGCGAAGAGATCGAGGCGCAGGGGTTCGACCCGGCGCGGAACTCGTACGTGCAGTCCTACGGCTCGACAGCCGTCGACGCCTCGCTGCTGCACCTGACTCAGGTCGGCTACTGCGCGGCGGACGATCCCCGGATGCTCGGTACGGTCGCGGCCATCGAGCACGACCTGCTCCGCGACGGCCTTGTGATGCGTTACCGGATCGACGACGACAACGACCTCGATGACTTCCCGCCGGGCGAGCACCCGTTCCTGGCCTGCTCGTTCTGGCTCACCGAGCAGTATGCGCGGTCGGGACGGCTCGACGACGCCCGCACCCTCATGGACCGCCTCGTGAGCCTGACCAACGATGTCGGGCTGCTGTCCGAGGAGTACGACACGTCGACCGGCCATCACGCCGGCAACACGCCGCAGGCGCTCACCCACCTCGCGATGGTGCAGGCGGCCGACTGGATCGCCCGGGCCTCGGACGACCAGCACCGCTCCTGAGGTCCATGGCCGTCCGGCCGTGAGGCAGAATCGCCTCATGACCCGACCTGTTGCCCTCGTCACCGGCGCCTCCTCCGGCATCGGTGCGGCTACCGCCCGCCTGCTCGCCAAGGACTACGACGTGGTCGTGGCCGCCCGCCGCGCCGACCGGATCCAGGCGTTGGCCGACGAGATCGGCGGACGAGCCGTACGGTGCGACATCACCGACCCGGCTCAGGTCGCCGCGCTGGCCTCTGCCGTCGGCGACAGGCTCGACCTGCTCGTCAACAACGCGGGTGGCGCGCTCGGCCAGGAGGCCGTGGCCGATGCCGATGTCGAGGCGTGGATCGGCATGTACGACACGAACGTCGTCGGCACCCTCCGGGTCACCAAGGCGCTGCTGCCCGCCCTGCGCGCGGCCGAGGGCACCGTGATCTTCGTCACCAGCGTCGCCGCCGACGGCCCGTACGAGGGTGGCGCGGGCTACTGCGGCGCGAAGGCCGCCGAGCGCATGATCGCGGGCACGATGAGGCTCGAGATGGTCGGCGAGCCCGTACGGATCTGCGAGGTCGTGCCCGGCATGGTCCACACCGAGGAGTTCTCGCTGACCCGCTACGGCGGCGACGCGGAGCGCGCAGCGAAGGTGTACCAGGGGG